>NZ_JBYSYW010000004.1:0-238409 GCF_058783825.1 Pseudomonas sp. FW305-96 | reverse complement strand
TGCCGGGGAAAAACTGGTCATCAGCAGCGGTTCCTTCGACAACCACGGCGGCCGCGTCGCCACTCGCCAGGACCTGGGCCTGACCGCCGCGAGCCTGAACAACACCGACGGCAGCCTCGCCGCCCAGGGCGCGCTGACCCTCGACCTGCTCGGCGAGCTGCTCAACCGCCAGGGCAAGCTGTTCGCCGGCAAGGACCTGCTGGTCCAGCGCGCCGGCCAGGTGGACAACCAGGCTGGCCAGATCGCCAGCCAGGGCCTGCTCAAGGTGCTGGCCGCCAGCGTCGACAACAGCCAGCGCGGCACCCTGGCCGCCAATGGCCCGCTCACGCTCGACAGCCGCGGGGCGCTCAACAACTCGGGCGATGGCCTGATCTACAGCCAGCAGGGCGACGCAGGCCTGCAAGCGGCCAGCCTGAACAACGCCAAGGGCACCGTGCAGGCCAAGGGCGCAATCACCGCGCAGGCCACCGGCTTGCTCGACAACCAGGGCGGCAAGCTGATCGCCCAGGACGGCGCGTTGACCGTGACCGCCGACACCCTCGACAACCGCGGCGGCATCCTCGCCAGCCTCAAGCAGGCGTTGGCGGTGCACACCACCGGCGTGCTGCGCAACGGCAGCGACGCCACTGGCCAGCGCGGCATCCTCCAGGCGCTGAGCCTGGACGTGCAGAGCGCCAGCCTGGACAACCACGGCGGGCGCATCGCCGCGCTCGGCGGTGATACCGTGATCCGCACCGGGCAACTGGACAACCGCGATGGCGGCATCTCCGCCAGTGGCCTGCTCAAGGTCACCGGCGCCAGCCTGCTCAACGGCGGCGACGCGCGCGGCGAGATGGTCGGCCAGCGTATCGAACTGGGGCTGAGCGGCGCGCTGGATAACCGCAGCGGCATCATCGAAAGCGCCAGTACCCTGGCGATTACAGCTGCCAGCCTGGACAACCAGGCGGGCCAACTGCGTGCACTGGGCAACAGCGGCACTACACGATTCCAGATCGGCGGGCTGCTGGACAACCGCAACGGGACCCTGGAAACCGCCAACACCGATCTTGCCCTGGTCATTGGCGATCTGCTGAATGCCGGGGGCAGCATCACTCACCTCGGCAATGGTGATTTCGGTGTCAGCAGCCAGCAGGTCATGGCGGCGGGAGGCCGCCTGTTGACGCACGGCACCCTGAATCTCAGTGCCGACGACTGGGTCAACAGCAGCGTGCTGCAAGCCGGCACGCTCAATCTCGATGTCAAGAACTTCACCCAGACCTCCAGTGGGCAACTGCTGGCGACGAAGGCGCTGCTGGGCAAGGGCGGCAACTGGCTCAATGATGGGTTGATTGCCAGCGACGGTACACTGAGCCTGACCTTGGGTGGTACCTATTCGGGCAACGGCCGACTGACCAGCCTGGGGAACATGACCCTGTCTGCGGCGCAGATGAGCCTGGGCACCGCCACAAGCATTGCCGGTGGCGACAGCATCGTTGTCAGCGTCGGCAACCAGCTGAACAACCATGGGCGGTTGTCGGCGGTCAACGACCTGACGATCAACGCCGGCAGCCTGTCCAACTACGGGGCATTGGCCGCGTCGGGCAACCTGAACCTGATTGCCCAGTCCGTCCACAACGACCAGGCTGCCGATGGCGGTCGAGGCTTGCTGTTCAGTGGCCGGGACCTGTCGATCCACACGGCGGATTTCAGCAACCGCTATGCGGACGTCTACAGCCTGGGCAATCTGCTGGTCGCCGGCGTCACCGCAGGCAGTACTGCGGCAACCTTCCTGAACAGCTCCGGGACTGTCGAGGCGGCCGGTGACATCAACCTGCAGGCAGCCAGTTTCGTCAACAAACGCGACAAGTTCAGCGCCAGCCAGCAGATCACCGACGGCTACATGACCATCTACTGCGTCCAGCATTGCAAAGGGTCGCGGTGGGTGAGGGGGCCGGTGCACATCTACAAGACCCAGGAAACCGTGGTGCTGGAGGATTCGCCAACGGCAACCCTGGCTGCCGGGCGTGACCTGACCATTGGTGGGGGCAGCGTTCTCAATTCTCGCAGCGTGATCTCGGCGGGCAATGATCTCACCATCACGGCCAGCAGCATTACCAACGAGGGGGAGCGTTCCAGGTCTGGAACCGTTGGCAAAGAGGTGGGGTCTGGAACCAAGGTCCCCACGGCGTACTTCTTCCAGTTGATCAACGAGGTAAACGCCTACAACCAGGCCCACCCGCGTTCTGGGCCGTTCGATGAGGCAGCCTTCAAGGCCCTGGTCGCGAAGTTCGACCCCGGGATGTTCTATGGCATCAATGAAGAACTCACGCTCAAGGCCGATGATCAATTCATCGCGCCGGCGTTGATCCAGGCTGCAGGCACGGCGAAGCTCACCGCGGCAGGCGACGTCAACAACATCGTTGTGCGCAGGGCGCCGGAGGCGACCAGCAGCCGTGCGTTCGATACCCATGTAGCCAGCGCGACGCAGCCTACGGTGGTCAACCTGAATGCGCAGTTGCCACCCGATCTGGCCCAGCGACAGGTAGACCCGACCACCCTGCCAGGCTTCAGCCTGCCGGCGGGGCAGAATGGCCTGTTCCGCTTGAGTGGCAAAGGCAGCGATGCGGCAACCGGGCCCACTCAGGGCTGGACATTGGGCAACGCCACCGTCGGCTCTTATGAGCGCCAGGGGCTGGCCAGCTCCCGACCGGGCGCGATCCAGGCAGTGGATGCTGCCGCGTCCAGGGCGAGCGAGCAGGCAATCGATCGGATTGCCCACCAGCGCGTCGAGTCGGCGGCCAAGGCCAGTGCCATCGGGGTCAATGCGCCTGTGGCCGAAGCAGTGGATAGCGGCGTCCGATCGCCAAACCCAGGTGCGCAGGCACAGGAACTGAGCGCGCAGGATGCCGGAGTCAGTGCCCCGCCACGGATACCGGGCATCACTCGCCTGCCCGACAGCCAATATACGAGCAAGCCGCACAAGTACCTGATTGAAACCAATCCGCTGCTGACCGACCTCAAGCAGTTCATGAGCTCCGACTACCTGCTCGGCAATCTGGGCTATGACCCGGACAAGAGCTGGAAGCGCCTTGGTGACGGCTTCTACGAGCAGCGCCTGATCCAGCAGGCGGTGGTGGCGCGTACCGGCGAGCAGTTCATCGATGGCCAGACCTCTGGCGAGCAGTTGTACAAGCACCTGATGGACAATGCCATCCGCAGCAAGGATGCGCTTGGCCTGAGCGTTGGCGTCGGCCTGAGCTCTGCCCAAGTGGCGGCGTTGACGCACGACATCGTCTGGCTTGAAGCACGCGAGATCAATGGTGAGCAGGTGCTTGCGCCTGTGCTGTACCTGGCCCATGCCAACGGCCGCCTGGCACCTGACGGCGCGTTGATCGCCGGGCAGGATGTTCAGCTGATTGCCGGGGAAAACCTCAACAACATTGGCACGCTGAGAGCCTCACGCAACCTCAGTGCCACTGCGGGCAAGGACCTTACGAACAGCGGCCTGATCCAGGCAGGTGGTCGCCTGGACCTGCTGGCCGGCAACAGCCTGGTCAACAGTGCCGGCGGCATCATCAGCGGGCGCGATGTGAGCCTGACCGCCGTCAATGGTGACCTGATCAATCAACGAGACCTGACGCGCACGGACAACGACTACGGTAGCGTGCGTGAGCAGAGAGACCATCTCGACAGCGCGGCCCGCATCGAAGCCAGCAACAGCCTCAGCCTCAAGGCGGGTCAGGACATCAAGAACGTCGGTAGCGTGATCCAGAGCGGCGGCGACTTGTCGCTCAGTGCCGGTCGTGATGTAAGCCTGCTGTCGGTCGAAGAACGTCAAGGCTTCTACACCGAGCGCCAGCGCAGCAACACGGTGCAGCAGCACGGCGCCACGCTGACCGCCGGCCGCGACCTGAGTCTCGTCGCCGGCCGCGATCTCACCGCCGTGGCCAGCCAGATCGACGCGGGCCGCAACCTCACCCTGGCCGCAGGCGAAGACCTGAACTTGACCTCCGCCGCCAACGAAGCCCACAGCTTCAGCCGCAGCAAAAAGGTCACCCAGTCCAATGACCAGGTCACCCAGGTGTCGACCACGGTCAAGGCCGGCGGCGATGTGTCGCTGTCCGCGGGCCAGGACATGGCCATCGTCGCCAGCCAGGTCAAGGGCAAGGGCGATGTCGACATCGACGCCGAGCGCGACCTGACCATCGCCTCCGACCAGAACGAAAGTGCTTCGTACTACCAGAAGAAGAGCAAGGGCTCGTTCGGTCGCGGCAGCTCCAAGCAGCAAGAGAGCTACCACAGCACCAACGTAGCGTCGGTGATCGATGCCGGCGGCGACCTGACCGTCAACGTCAGCAAGAAGGCCGATGGCGGCATCGCCCTGGACGGTGGCCGCGATGTCGCGGTGATCGGCAGCCAGCTCAAGGCCGGCGGTGATGTCATGCTCGGGGCTACCGGCGATGTGGCGGTACTGTCCGGTGTCGAGGAGCACGGCGAGTACAGCAAGAAGAGCAAGTCCGGTTTCCTTGGCCTGTCGAAAAGCGGCAAGAGCCAGTTGCAGACCCACGCCACGCAGGTCGGCAGTGAACTGGATGCCGGCAACGACATCGTGGTTGCGGCAGGCAACGATGTGCGCCTGCGCGCCAGCGAGGCGAATGCCGGCAAGGACGTCGAGCTGCGCGCGGGGTTGCTGGACAAGGAGGGTGACATCAACCTGGTGTCGGCCAACGACACGGCCTACAGCCACAGCGACTCGTACAAGAAAAAGATCGGCATGTCGGTTGCCCCTGGCATGGTCGTCGTCCCGTCCGTTTCGGTAGCCTCGGCGAAGAAAGCCGGGCAGGAAGCACGCAGCAGCACCAGCGTCGGCAGCCAGGTCCTGGCCGTGCGTGATGCCTCGCTCCAGGCCGAGCGTGATATCAACGTGCTCGGCAGCGGTGTCAATGCCGGTCGCAATGTCAGCTTGAACGCGGGACGTGATGTCAACGTCGCCGCCGCCGAGAACCAGAGCGACAGCAAGACCTGGTCGAAAACCTCGAAGATCGGTTTGAGTACCAGTGCCGACGACAACGGGATCAAGGTGTTCGCGGGCGTCGAGAAGGAACTGGCCAAGGATCGCCTGCGCGAACAGTTGGCCTCTGCCAGCCAGATCAAGGCCGGCCAGGACCTGGAGGTCAAGGCGGGGCGTGATATCAATCAGACCGGCTCGGACTTGATAGCAGGCCACGATATCAGCCTGGGCGCGGGCCGCGACATCAACATCGACGCGGCGCGTGAAACCCGTATCCACGAGCAGGAGCGGGAGTATGCGACCCAGGGTGCCGGGGCCTCGATCAACCATAACTTCGGGCGCACCAAGGACGCGGTGAGCAACGCCGGCAAGGGCGAGAATGGCGTGAGCAAGGTTGCCAGCACCCTGCAGGCCATCGACGGCATCAACCAGTTCCTTGCCGGGCCAACCGGCGACCTCAAGATCGGCAACAGCTCGCAGAAGAACCAGCAGACCAGCATCGAGCAAAGCAACCGTGGCTCCAGCCTGGAGGCCGGCAACGATATCAAGCTGCAGGCCGGCAACGACGTCAATGTCAAAGGCAGCCAGGTGCAGGCCGGGCGGGACATCGACGTCAAGGGGCGTGACATCAACATTGATGTCGCCCACGGCAGCAGCACCCAGAAGACCCGCGAGTCGCAGAACTGGGCCGGCATTCACGGTGGTACCAGTGGCGGTATCAAGGTCGGCATCGGCGCCAGCCATGGCGCTGCGGGTGCCGATGGCACCCTGGGCAACTCGACGCCGAGCCAGCTCGACGCGGGGCGCGATATCAAGCTCGACGCCAGCCACGACTTGAACATCGTCGGTTCGCAGGTCAAGGCCGGGCGTGACATCGACCTTGCCGCAGGCAATGACCTGAACATCCGTGCCGCGCAGAACGACTCGCACTACGAACAGAACCGTCGCAGCGGCGGTGGTGAAGTCGGGTTGGCGTTCGGCTCGGAAGGGGTGGGGATCTACGCCAGTGTCAACCTGGGCAAGGGCCAGCTGGAACGCGACGCACAGCGACACCAGGAAGCCTACGTCTACGCAGGCGACCAGCTGAAGTTCACCAGTGGCAAGGACACCAACATCAAAGGCGCCCAGGTACGCGGCGACGAAGTCATCGGCCGTGTGGGCGGCGACCTGAACGTGGCCTCGGCCATCGATACCGGCAAGGTCAAGGGCAAAGAGTTCGACCTGAGCGCCACCGTCACGGTAGGCCCGGGCTCGGGTATCAGCGGCTCGGTCGGCAAAGGCAAGACCACGGGCGAGACCGAGTGGGTGGAAAACCAGACCCGCATCACCGCTCGGGACAAGGTCGACATCCGCACCGAAAACCACACCCAGCTCGATGGTGCCCTGATCGCCTCCGACAACGGCAACCTCAAGCTCGATACCGGCACGCTGGGCCACAGTGATATCGCCGGCAAGGACCAGGAACGCGGCTATTACCTGAACGTCGGTGGTACCTGGAAAAAAGGGACAGCAGCAACACAGCAGGACAGCAGCCAGACGGGCAAGGGTGACAAAGGCGAGAACGGCTGGAGCGTCAGTGGCTGGAAGTACGAGAAGGACCGCAAGCAAATTGTCCGTGCCACCGTGGGGGCGGGTGATATCACTGTGCGCGAGGATGCGGAGACTGGGAAGGACTCCACTGTCGGGTTGAATCGGGATCTGGACAAGGCATACGAGATCACGCGGGACCATGAGTCGCGCACTGATCTTTATGCGACTGGGTCCTCTACCCACGCGGTGATGAATCCCGTCCAGACGCTGCAGCAGTGGAAAGACAGCGCGGCAAAGTATGGGGAGAACAGTGAAGAGGCTCTTAACAAACTAGGTGACGTGTTCCTTGCGACCGCGGCGCTGGCTGTTGGCACTAACCCTGATTCAGTGAATTTCGGGTTAGCTACGCGCGAGATTTATCGTCAACTGGGCAGTCGCTACGAACAGACGCGCTCGAACGTCGTCAGGTCGCTGCTCGGTCGTATTGCTGGCAATCAGAACAGCGAGGCGTTCGATATCGTTGCCCAACGCCTGACCGAGGTGGCCGGCGAGGACCCGGCCAGGGTGGCCAAGATCCTCAATGACATGGCGAAACTGAACGGGCAGAAACCTGGACAGCAGAATTTCATCCCGGTGGCCTATGCCGGTTATGTGTTGATGGGGGCACTGGCTACTGCCCTGGGTGTTAGCCAACTTGCACCAGAGCGTCAGGAGGAAATGCAGGCTGCGGTGTCGAGGGCGATTGACGAGATCGAGGCTAATGTCAGCGATCTCAACAAGCGTGCGCAGATGATCAAGCTGATCGTCGAGGTGTCCCTGCAAAATGAAGGGCTGCCTATTCACGTGCTTGATCCGAGGCTGAAGAAGTACGAAGGATTGTTGGTTGAGGCCGGGACGCAGAATCCTAGCAGTGGAGGGTATGGTGAGGGCGGGCAGGTCGTCACGACGCCGCATACCGGGGGAAGTCAGCTTGATGGGCAGCACGGGCGAGATGTCTATGTGACCCCGAGCCACCAGCAGGATATCGGGCTTGTATTTTCCGAGAACCCTCTTGAAAACCAGGCTGCCCATGATCTCCTGACGGCAATCAATAGTATTCCATCCAAGACACAGGCGACGAAAAGTGCCACGATGGTAGGTGCTTTCGATCCGTTGACAGGAAAAGTTGCGGTGGGAAGCAGTAACGCGTCGATTACTGCCGATTCACTGCATCCTGCCACGGTCGCTTATATAGAAACGCAGTTGGGAGTGAAGGTTGGTGAGTTTACGGACTTCTGCAAGAATAAGGTGGGTGCCTGCGCCGAAATTTCGGCGGCGGATCAACTGGTAAGGCAGGGCGCTGTGCCTGGGAACATAAAATTTACTGAAGCCGTCAGGCCCCGTGATGTCTGGCGACGAGACGATGTTCCTCCCGGCGCCATCATAAAAACTTGCGAAAATTGCGCGGTGACATGGCCTAAGGGGAGCCGGTAATGAGCCTTGATGAACAATGGGAACCTGGATTCGGTACCCTATACACGTGGTTGGCCATGGATAGAGTTGGTCGAATTGCGGTCATGGTGAACAATTGTTTTGGTGATATTCCGAAAGTGCTCTTGGCACTGAGTGGAGCGGAGGAAATGCTGGACGCCCTCAGTGAATTCATGTGGGAGGAGTCTCAGGTCTTTCGGTCGTACCCACCTTTGAAGAAATGTGGCTTTACGGTGGACTTGTATTCGGCATGGCGCTGGCAAGGAAGAGACAAGGCTTTCGTTCTGGGTGAGCTGTTGCGCGATCTCGAAGAGCGAGGAACCTACAGTGAAGCCAGCCTTGCCTTCAACAAAGGTTTCTTTGTCTATCACGCCGTCGAAGGTTCCCGAGAGGGAGAGGATTTTCCCGTTGGGTTTGATGGCCCTACGAGTATGGGAGACTACTTCAGGTTTCTGGTGCCAGGGGAGTATGCATCGATTGAAGATTTTCCAGAGAGCCTGAGGCCAGGAGTTGTCGTCTCTCAAACCTTGGATTTCGATTCGAAACAAGTGTTGAATGGGAAATGTATCAATGAGTATTTTTGCAATTTGTACAGGTGTTAAGCCTGGGGCGAAAAGCATGTTCGCCACACACAGGCGGGAGTTTAATAGCATCTGACCGGCGTTGTCGTGAAGAAAAAAGGGGACAGATTTATTTTTCTACTCTAGTTTCTGTCTTTGCATGGCCAAGACGACGTTGAAACCCGTTGCTTAACGTATCGGTGAGGAAGTCACGAGCTGGAAGCTGGTGGCGTCAAAATTAGAGTGTGGAAAATAAATCTGTCCCCTTTTCTGTCCTTTTCTGTTATAGGGCTGGCAATCTGATAACCACCTTCCCAGTTAAGGCGATAAATTGATGCGATCTCTTCCTGTGCAAGTGTGGCGTGAACTTCAGTTGGCTGTGATGCCACTTAGTGAAGAATCATCACTAAAAGATGTTCTTGTGGTGATTCTTTCGTGGCTTAGGGGTAATTATAAGTGGTTTGCTGTTGAGCCATTTTCTATCTACGGGTTCGATGAGTTTTTACATGTAAATGAAGATATAATGCCTGTTGATTACTCGTCGTTTTTACCCAGTGATATAGGGCACTTCAAAAAAGTCGTCTTGAAATATCAGGCTAAGGAGGCTGAATCTATTGCGCGGTTTCTACGCGACACAATGGAGGCGTTGATAACTATCGAAATTGATAAGCAATGCCCTAGGTGTGAATCCGATGGGATGCGCGTTTTTATAGGTAGACATAACGGCCTGTTGGCTTGTCAGTGTAACGTTTGTGGAAACTCCCATTACATAGACGGCTCTAAGGTAGAAGTTGGTGGGTTAGAGTTTGCAAGTGAGGTCATTTTGCGAGGTGCTGGTCTGATTTGATTGTGTAAAATGGACTATGACAGCTCTACTCTAAAAGTCCCCATCAAAGACCACTATGATCACCAGAAAAGGGATAGATTTATTTTTCTATTCTAATTGCTACCTTTTTATGGCCAAGACGGCGACGAAGCTTGAGAAGTCAGTGAGCACGTCTAGCGCTGCAAGCGGAGCAAGTCGAAATTAGAGTGTGAAAAATAAATCTGTCCCCTTTTTCGAATAAAATTCCGAAAAAATAAGGAGAAGGTAATGTCACCGCTTGGTGTATTGATCAGTTTAGGTTTGGCTTGTTGGTCAACCATTTTTTTGGGATATAGAAAGCGCTGGATAGGGCGAGAAGATATTTTTGAATTTGCCATGAGTCAGCTTTTAAATGGTTGCGAAAGCGAGCGCGTTGCCATCATTGCTGGAGGCGAATATTTAAACGATGAAGAACTTCTTGAAGTTGTCTCAAAGCAAATGGAGATGACGGATCTTGTTGCCGAAATTGAGAAGTGGCGTTTAGCTTTTCTGCTTTGTATTGATGCGTCGAATGACAGTGACGAAGATAAAATAAATAGACTTCAGGAGGTCTATGCGGACTTTAATTGTCCGGAGGATATGGCTTCGTGCAGTATTTACTCTCAGGATGGTGTCGACCCGCTTGTAGCAATGAGCCAAGTTGTGGAAAAACTAAGAGAGAGGTTTTTGCTCCGATAATTCGAAGGCGGCGGTGAAGCCTGGTGCTTTAAGGTGTCGGTAAGGGCGTAGTGAAGGTTTAGAAAAAATGAGGACAAAAGGGACAGCTTGTTTGTTCTGCTCTAATGTTTTGCTGTCGTACGGCCGGGTGGGTGGTAAGTTTACTGGGTTTAGATGAGTGAGATTGTGACCAGTTTGGTGTTTGAGAAGGTTGGCGATGTAAATAGTAACTTTCCTTATCTGTGCGTATACAAGGAGGGGAATGAGGGGCCGTTCATGGAGATTTCCGTAAATTCAGACATGGAGTTGGAGTTTGTTTTTTACTCAAATGCCAATGGTGTTTCACTCACGGCCGAGGAATGGCGGGAAATTTTTGTGCGCGGGGAGGAATTTCATCCAGAGGCATTAGAGAGTGGTGATTGAGTTGGTGAAGTGGAAGAGAGTGACAGAAAAGTGACTGACAGAAAAGGGCAAAAAAGGGGAAATATTTATTTTCTACTCTAATTTCTGCCTTTGCATGGCCAAGACGACGAAGAAGCTTGATGCTTAATATATCAGTGAGGACGTCTGGCGCGGGAAGCGGGGCAAGTCGAAATTAGAATAAATAATAAATCTGTTCCCTTTTTCGGTCTTTTTCGATGTAGGGGCCTCCGAAGGCATGGTGAAGTCTTATTCGTGCAGCTCGGGGGTGTTGCGCAGCTGCCGGCCCCCAAATCGATAACTATTCGAGGCCAAACCGTTGAACTCTATACGTTGGTGGGGGCTGATGGCGTTCAAATGAACTTGCGCAATGGCTCAAGTTTCTACTGCAGAGTCTGGTGCTCTATGGGCGCTTGATATCATCGGACATTCAGGGGCGAAAGCTCCAAAGCTGGAGGCGAAATTAAAATGCTTTTGTGCTGTCGAGATTCCGAAGAATTCAAGGAAATCGTGGAGTGGAGTCAAGGCTTAGCAGTTGACGCGCTGTGGCTGAGCGTCTGCAAGACATTTTCTTGTGAGGGTTACAACGACCGTAAGCGTATTTTTTTGCAGGTGCTGGCTGAGCTGATTCTTGAGGGTAGGGTGTTTCTCGCTAATGGGGACCGATTGAAAGGGGATGTTGTTGAACAAATAGCTGCATTTGATTCGGCTTGGCCTGCAGAACAAGATACTGACGAAGCGCTATTTTGGATCACAAAAGATGGGGTTAGTTGGGTGCCGGGAGGCCTCGTTTGGGTTTACAAGGACGGTACGGAAGTTTGGACATGAGCAATGCCTGTAACATTGTTGCGAAAAGTGAAGAAAAGAGGGCTGGCGGAAAGGGGACAGATTTGTTTGTCCTACTCCATTGTCTGCTGATGCATCACCAAGACGAAGAAATCTAGTGCTTAAGGCTCCGTTGAGGACGTCGAGCGCAGGAGGTGGGGCACGTCGAAATTAGAGCTATAGAAAATGAATCTGTTACCTTTAATCTGGGATATAGCACTCGAGGATTTGCATGCCTACGGCAGAGAGCATCCACTGGATTGACGAAGCTTTTCTCTTTGTTTTTTCTTTGCGATGAAGTAAGCAGGTGATCAAATGACGCAGCGCATTGACTGGGTAAACCGCGAAAAACCATAGAGCAACGTGAACAACTCGCTGGAAGAGCAGGAATGACAGCTGCGATTGGTGCAATGCGTCGGTAGAATTTTCCTGGTTTCGACAGTCTGTATTGGCTTCGGTTAATCGGAATTTCCTTATTCCTTGTAGTCCATTTCCGAAGCATGCTTTTACCGCCTTTCAGGCCTTGCCCCAGGCCACCTCGGCTTCTAGTCTCGACCAGCCGCTGCCAATTCAGCGGTCGGTTTTGACAGACCGTCGATTGTTGTCCTCGTGTGCATTCGCTCAATGGCGGCTGTACGTGTGGGCACCTAGTGTGCGCCGAGTGCCAACAATCTCGGTCTGTCAACCCGCGTACAGCTGCCACCCGACTGTTTGACAGCAGCTCAGCTGACAGCTCAACCCTCAACCATTGTTGGAGTACGAGCATGCTGAAGATTGTCCCCGATCCACCTTCCCCCCAAGACCACGCCCACTTCCTCGAAGACACCTTGGTACGCGCCATCGAGTACGCCTTCTGCGCCCTCACGGTGGCCAACCAGGCCGTGCAGCTCAAGCCCCGGTCACCCGGCGCGATCCTGATGCTGGCCGCCGCCCACGAGATGGAGGCGGTGCGCACGTTGCTCGAATCCGCCCTGACCCAGGTGCAGCACTCGGCCCAGGCGCCGAGCGAGCCCCGCACGCTGCACTAGCCGACGACGTTTTCAGGGAGATCGATCATGACCACAGACGATGGCAAGACCCCGCTCACGCCGGGCAAGACCCGTTTCTACCAGGGCGAGGGCAAGGATGCCCAACCGCTGTTCTGCATCGAGCCTGGCATCCCTTGCCAGCATGCCCGCGAACAGGCGTCGGAGCTGATGGACTATGTGCGGCACCTGACCTTGGTCGGGGTGATGGACGAAGACCCGCGAATGGTCTGGGCTGCGCACTATCTCAGTGCTCTGGCCAAGGCACTGATGGATGATGCGGAACTGGGGATGGCGCACTGACCGCAAGGCTCGCTTGTTCCTGTGGGGTGGGATTGCCAGCAACTCCCACTCCGTAGCCCTGCCGCACTCCATTCGAATGTGCTGAAAATTTTTTTCTGGCCTCGGCCGCTCTATCTCAATGGTCTTGGCTTGACCGACAAGAAAATCCCGAAAAATCCAATGATGGCAAATTGACGCCAAAATGATGGCCACATAGTATCCGCGCCAGTTTGCAGCGCTTGTGCAGCCACGCTCCGAGCCCCAACCGACTTGCTGAACCAGACGATTCGCCCGGCGCCTGCGCGCCTGGGCGTGCATTTGGATGCCTGACCCGCGAGATTTGACATGGACGTCCGCCTGTTTGCCTTCCTGGCCCGCCAACGCTCGGCCGTAGTTCAGCCCCGTGAGCACTTCTGCGGCCTGCCCAAGCGCGGCCTGGCGTTCCTGCTGGCCAACGCCATGTTCTGGCAGCCGCTGTGGGCACAGGCCGCCGAAGGCGTGGTGGTCAGCGGGCCGGGCACCAGCCTGGGGCAGGCGGGCAACGGCGTGCCCATCGTCAATATCGCCGCGCCCAACGGCAGCGGCCTGTCGCACAACCAGTTCAGCGACTACAACGTCGGCCAGCAGGGGCTGATCCTCAACAACGCCACCGACCGCACCCAGGGCACCCAGCTGGGCGGCATCATCCTCGGCAACCCGAACCTGCAGGGCACCGCGGCCAACGTCATCCTCAACGAGGTCAACGGCGCCAACGCCAGCCAGTTGCGCGGCTACACCGAAGTGGCCGGGCATGCGGCCAAGGTCATCGTCGCCAACCCTCACGGCATCACCTGCGATGGTTGCGGTTTCATCAACACGCCCCAGGTGACCCTGAGCACCGGCAAACCGCTGCTCGATGGGCGTGGCGCGGTCAGTGGCTATCAGGTGGATGGCGGCAGCGTTGCGCTGGAAGGCGCCGGGCTCAATGCCGACAACGTCGAGCGCTTCGACATCATCACCCGCTCGGCGCGCCTGAACGCGCAGTTGCGCGCCCGTGAGCTGAACGTCATCACCGGGCGCAACGATGTCGACGCCCAGACCCTGGCCGCGACGCCGCGCGCCGGCAATGCCGCCGACGCGCCGGCTCTGGCCATCGATTCTAGCGCCCTGGGCGGCATGTACGCCGGGGCCATTCGCCTGGTGGGCACCGAAGCGGGTGTCGGTGTGCGGCTGGCGGGGGATGTGGCAGCCAGTGGCGGCGATATCCGCCTGGACGCCAACGGCCAATTGACCATGGCCCAGGCCAGCGCCAGTGGTGCGGTCAAGCTCCAGGCCGCAGGCATGGACTTGCAAGGGCCGGTACACCGCGCCGCCGAGGTAGAGGTGCGCAGCAGCGCGGACCTGACCTCGCGCCAGGCCATTACCGCCGGCAACCGGATCAGCCTTCACGCGGCTGGCACCTTGGCCAACCTCGGCGTGATCGAGGCGGGGGTGAATGCCGACGGCAGTCGCAACACCCTAGGTGATGTGAGTGTCGCCAGTGGGCAGTTGCTCAACACCGGCAAGAGCATCGTCGCCAGCCGTGACCTGGCCGTCCAGGTGCAAGGGCGCCTGGACAACCGCAGCGGTACCCTCAGTGCCGGACAGGACAGCCACATCGCCGCCGCCAACCTGGACAACAGCGCCCAGGGCAGGGCGCTGGCGGGGCGCAACCAGGTGGTGCAGGCCAGCCAGTCGCTGGGCAACCAGGGCGGGCTGGTCAGCGCCGGCCAGACCCAGAGCGTCACCACCCAGACCCTGGACAACCGCAATGGCGAGCTGTCGGCCCAGGCGCGCAACACCCTGCGCGCCAATCAGCTGGACAACCAGAACGGCAAGCTGAGTGCCGGCCAGGCGCTGGACATCGCCGTCACCGGGCAGTTGGACAACCGCAGCGGCACCCTCGCGGCCGGGCAGGACCTGCAACTGCAGGCCGCCAGTGTCGACAACCGCAATGCCGGGCGCATCGCCAGCGACGGCCAGGCCACGGCGCGCCTTGGCCAGCTCGACCAGCGCGGCGCCGGCCAGCTGCATGGCGCCCAGGCGCTGACCCTGGACATGGCGGACGGCCACCTGGACAACAGCGAAGGTGGCCTGCTCACAACCCCGGGCCAACTGACCCTGCAACGACTGGGGACGGTCAACAACCAGCGCGGCGAGATTTCCGCCGGCCAGGCCTATGCGCTGGTGGCGCGGCAGCTGGACAACAGCGCCGGCAAGCTGCTCGGCGGCAACGACCTGCAGGTGCGCATCGCCGGACAACTGGCCAACACCGCCGGGCTGATCGCCGGTCACAACCTGACCTTGAACGCCGCGACCCTGCTCAGCCAGGACGGCACCCTGCAGGCCCGTGGTAGCCTGCAATTGCAGGTCGCCGGCCAACTGGACAACAGCCGTGGCCGGGTGCTGGCCGAACGGAACCTGGTGCTGCAGGCCGGCAGCCTGGTCAACCTGCAAGGGCAGGTCGCCGGCAACGGCAGCCTGCTGCTCACCAGCAACGGCCTGAACAACCGCCAGGGGCGCATCAGCGCCGCCCAGGGGCTGACACTGGATCTCTTGCGTGGCCACTGGCACAACGAGGGCGGCACGCTGCAGAGCCCGGGCGCCTTGCTGCTGCGCAACCTGGCCACGGTTGGCAACAGCCACGGTGAAATTTCCAGCCAGCAAGCCTTCACGCTGGAGGCCGACAGCTTCGACAACCAGGACGGCAAGCTGCTCGCCGAGCAGAGGCTTACGCTGCATATTGGACAGGCCCTGGACAATGCCCGGGGCCGCATCGCCGCACAGGCGCTGGATGTTCATGCAAACCGTCTGGACAACACTGCCGGAGAACTGGTCAGCAACGCCGGATTGAAAGCGCGCATCGAAGCCGAACTACTCAATCGTGCAGGCCTGATCAGCGCTGGTGGCGCGTTGTTGCTCGGCGACGCGGCCCTGGACAACCGTGCTGGCAAAGTTCTGGCCACAGGCGATATCGACCTCGACCTGCAGGCGCTGGATAATCGGGCGGGGCAGATCAAGGGCGGGGGGCGCCTGGCGTTCACGGGCCAGCGCCTGGATAACGGCGATGCCGGCCTGTTCGAAAGCACAGGGCCCGTGACGATCTCCAGCAAGGTGCTTGTCAACCGCCAGGCTGGCCAGCTGCGCAGCGGTGACCTCCTGGTGTTGAAGGCGAACGAGCTGGACAACAGCCAGGGCGGCCGGATCGCCAGCCACAAGGGATTGCTGGCCGAACTCGGGCGCCTGGACCAGCAGGAGGGCGGGCAACTGGTCAGCGATGCTGACCTGACGCTCGATCTGTCGCTTGGCGCATTGGACAACCGCGGCGGCCTGATTCACACCCCCGGGCAGCTGGTGCTTCGGCAACTGGCCGGCGTCGACAACCGTGGTGGCGAAATATCCAGCGCCATGGGATTCACCCTGGCCGCCCACAGCCTCGACAATGGTGACGGCACGCTGCACAGCGATCAGGCGCTGAAGGTCCTGGTGGAGCACGCCCTTGCCAACGCCCATGGCCTGGTCTCGGCGACCAGCCTCGAGCTGCGTGCCGCCAGCCTGGCCAACCATGGTGGGACCGTGGGTGCTGACCTGGACCTGGACCTGGATGTCGTCGGCACCGTGGACAACGGCGAGGGCGAAATTTCCAGCGGTGGCCTGACCCAGGTGCGTGCGACGTCTCTGGACAACCGAGGGGGTGAAATCCTCGGCGATGTGGCTACCCACGTGAACGTCACCGGGGCGTTGGACAACCGTGCCGGGGTCCTCAGCACCGGCCAGGACCTGCGGGTCGAAGCCGGCAGCCTGGACAACAGCGACCATGGCAGCCTGACCAGCGATGGTGCTTTGCGGGTGGCCACGGGCGCCTTGCTGAACAACCGCGAGGGTGGGCAGATCCGCGCCAAGGGGCTGATCGACCTGGCGTTCGGGCGTCTGGACAACCACGCCGGCCTGGTCAGCGGCGCCGATCTGCTGACGTTGCGCGGTGCCAGTGTCGATAACCAGCAGGGCACCCTGCATGCCGACCGCCAGTTGCAGTCGACCGTCGATAGCCTCGACAACCGCAAGGGCCTGCTGCGCGGTAAGGAAAGCCTGACGTTCACCGGTCGCTACCTGGACAACCGCGCGGGCCTGCTCACCGCCGGTGCCTTGCTGCGCCTGGATGCGTCCGAGGTGGACAATGGCAAGGGCCGCATGGCCAGCCGGGGCGAGGTGAACGCGGATGTTCGTCAGTTGCGTCAGCAAGGCGGCGAATTCGTCGGCGAAGGGCGCCTGAGCCTGCGCGGTGATGCGCTCGACAACAGTGGTGGGGGGCTGGTCTCCGGCAACACGGGGCTCGACCTGCAGGTTGCCGACACCGACAACCGTGGCGGCCGGCTGGCCAGCCTGTCGGGGGTCGACATCGCGGGCGAAAGGCTGGACAACAGCGAAGCCGGCAAGGTGCTGGCGGGCACGCACCTGGCGCTGGTGCTGGAGCGCTTGATCAACCAGAGCAAAGGGCTGCTGTTCGGTCAGCAGGTCGAGCTACGCATGGCACAGCTGGATAACCAGGGCGGGACCGTCGGCGCGGGCCAGCATCTGCAGCTTGGCCAGTCCGCCAGCGGCCAGGGCCCAGGTGCGATGCTGCTCGACAACCGCACGGGGCGGCTGTACAGCGATGGCAGCCTGGACCTCGATGGCGCGTCCCTGCTCAACCAGCAAGGCACGCTATCGGCCAAGGGCGACCTGCGCGCCACCGTCGCGCAGGGGTTGAACAACCAGGGCGGCCGCATCGAGACTGACGCCAGCCTGGTGCTGGCCAGTGCCAGCGTCGACAACCGCAACGGCGGTCGACTCACCGCCGAAGCCAACCTGAACCTCGACACCGGCACCCTGGACAATGGCCAGGCAGGTGTCGTACGCAGCGGCGAGCGTCTGCAGCTCACGGCCGGACAGGTCGGCAACCAGGCCACCGGCAGCATTTCCGCACGCACTCTCAAAGCCAGTGTCACCGGCTTTGACCAGCAGGGCGGGGAGCTGTTCAGCCTGCAGGGGCTGGAGCTGGACCTGAACCAAGGCCGGTTGGACAACAGCGGCGGCCTGATTCGCGGGCCCGGCCCGCTGGTGCTGCGCAACCTCGGCGAGGTGGTCAATCAGCGTGGCGAGATTTCCAGCCTGCAGGCCTACACGTTGCTTGCCGATAGCCTGGACAACACCGACGGCAAACTGCTGGGCGGCGAGCACCTGACCGTGCGCATCGCCCGCCAGCTCGACAACCTGCGCGGTCAGGTCAGTGCCCGAGGGCTAGAGCTCAGTGCCGCCGGCTTGAACAACCAAGGCGGGTTGCTGGGCAGCCTCGGGGATTCGCAGCTTCGGATCGTCGGGACATTGAGCAACCAAGGAGGCACCGTGCAGGCCGATGGCGGTCTCGACCTGGGCGCCGCGACCGTGATCAATGCCGAGGGCAGGCTGTCGGCCAAGGGGGACCTGCAGGCACGCCTGGGTGTGCTGGACAACCGGCAAGGCAAGGTCCAGGCCGAGGGGGCGCTGGCCTTGGATACCGACCAGGTCGACAACCGCGCGGCGGGGCTGCTGGGGGCAACGGGCGCCCTGGTGCTAAAGGCCGCGAACCTGGACAACCGCGGCGGCGAGATTAACGGCAAAGGCAGCGTCACACTTGTCGGGCAACGCCTGGACAACAGCACCGGTGGCCTGCTGCTGGCCAAGGGCCTGTTGACGCTTGAACAGCGGGTGACCCTCAACCAGCAAGGCCTGATCGGTGCCGGCAGTGTCCACCTGCGCGGCGCCAGCCTGGACAACCGCGGCGGCGAGTTGCGTGGTGACACCGGCCAGGACCTGGAGGTCGAGGGCGACCTGCTCAACGACCAGGGACGCATCACCAGCGAAGGCGGTTTGCGCCTTGTCGGCGCCCTGCTGGGCAACAACGCTGGCCTGCTGTCCAGCGCCGGCGACCTGTGGCTGGAAAGCCAGGGGGCGGTGACCAACCGCGGCGGCCAGGTGATTGCCAACGGGCGTCTCGACCTGGACGGCGCCAGCCTCGACAGCCGGGCCGGCACGGTCAGTGCCAAGGATGCGCTGCGCATCACCACCGGCAATCTCGACAATCAGGAGGGCGGGCGCCTGACCAGTGGCGCCAGCCTGAACATCGACGCGGCCCGACTCGACAACAGCGCTGGCCGCATCACCAGCCAGCAGGCCCTGGTCGCCAACGTCACCAGCCTGCGTCAACAGGGCGGT
The DNA here is from genome assembly GCF_058783825.1 of Pseudomonas sp. FW305-96. Classification (NCBI taxonomy): domain Bacteria; kingdom Pseudomonadati; phylum Pseudomonadota; class Gammaproteobacteria; order Pseudomonadales; family Pseudomonadaceae; genus Pseudomonas; species Pseudomonas sp. FW305-96. Next base: position 219,533 of record NZ_JBYSYW010000004.1, on the reverse strand, counting down.
ACCCTGTACAGCGCGCAGCGCATCGAACTGGACCTCGACCACGGCGAGCTGGATAACCAGCAGGGGTTGATCACTACCCCAGGTCAGTTGCTGCTCAAGCGCCTGGCCCGTGTCGACAACCGTGGCGGTGAAATCTCCAGTGCCAGCGCCTTCAGCCTGGCGGCAGCCGAGTTGGACAACGGCAACGGCAAGCTGCTCGGCCAGCAGGGCTTGAACCTGGTGGTGGAGCGAGCCTTGCTCAACCTCAAGGGGCAGATCGCCGCCGCAGGCGTGGAGCTCAAGGCGGCGAGCCTGGCCAATGCCGGCGGCCACGTCAACAGCCGAGGTGACTTGCGTCTGGATGTCGCCGGCCTGCTCGACAACCAGGCCGGCGGCCTGGTGAACGCCCGCCAGCTGCTCGAGCTGAACGCCGCCAACCTGGACAACCAGGGCGGCCAGGTGCTGACCGAGCAACGCCTGACAGTGCAGGCCGGCCAAATCGACAACAGCGCCAAGGGCCTGATCAGCAGCAAGGACAGCCTGGTATTGAGCACCGGACAGTTGCGCAACGATGCCGGCGAGATTTCCGCCAAGGGCGCGCTGCAGGTACAGGCCACCCGCCTCAGCCAGCAAGGCGGACGCCTGTTGAGCGAGGGCAGCCTGGCCTTGCTGTTCGAGGGGCTGGCCGGTGATCTCGACAACCGTGTGGGGCTGATTTATGGCAAAGGTCCGTTGACCCTGGCCAACCTGCGCGACCTCGACAATCGCCAGGGTGAAATTTCCAGCGCGCAGGGCTTCAGCCTGGGCGCGCGCACCCTCGACAACGGCGACGGGCGGCTGATCAGTACCGGGCGCCTGACGCTGGGCGCCGACCGGCTGCTCAACCAGGGCGGCCTGGTGTCCGGCAGCCAAGGCCTGGAGGTGACCGCCAGCAGCCTGGACAACCGCAACGGCGGCACGCTCTCCAGCCGGGAGGGCGACCTGACGATCACGCTCGGCGCAGCGCTGGACAACAGTCTGGGCGGAGCGCTGGTCAGCCAGGGCATGCTAAGGGTCAAGGCGGCCAGCCTCGACAACCGTGGCGGGTTCCTGGCCAGCGCCGCGGCGCAGCACCTGGACTTTGGCAACGGCACCCTGGACAACCGCCAAGGCGGTCGGATCGACAGCGGGGCGGCTTTCAGCCTGCGCGCCGCCGGCCTGGACAACTCAGGTGGCACGCTGGTCGGGCTGGACACCCTGACCCTGGACCTTGCCGGCCAGCTGAGCAACGTCCAGGGCAAGCTCCTCAGCGGCGCGGGCTTGCAGGTACTGGGTACCGCCGTGGTGCTCAACCAGGGAGGGCAACTGGTCAGCCAGGCCGGCCTGCGTCTGGCTGGGGCCAGCCTCAACAATAGCGACAAGGGCACGCTGGCCGCCAACGGCGACGTTCAACTGGACCTCACGGGCGCTGTGCTCAACGATCGTGACGGCCTGATTCACGCCGATGACGGCAGCCTCGTGGTGCACGCCGCGCGCGTGAGCAATCATGGCGGCGCTGCGCAGGCCAAGAGTGCTGTCACCCTCACCAGTCTCGGCGCGCTGGACAACCAGGGCGGCAAGCTGATCGCGCAGGGCGGCAACCTGCTGCTCGAGGCCGCCAGCGTCGACAACCGTGGCGGAGTGCTCGCCAGCCTGCAAGGGCTGCTCGATGCCAAGGTCGGCGGCCTGCTGGGCAACGCCCAGAACGGTATCATCCAGGCGCGCCAGCTCAAGCTGATCGCCATCGGCGGGCTGGACAACAGCGGTGGCCGCCTGGCCGCCCAGGCCGGCGCCCTGGACGTACGCACCGCCAACCTGAACAACCGCGGTGGCGGCCTTTTTGCCCTGGGGCAACTGGGCATCGATGCCATCGACCTGGACAACGGCGGCAATGGCCAGATCGCCGGCCAGGCCGTGGAGTTCGGCTTGCGTGGCCGCCTCCTCAATACCGGCGGCATCATCGAGAGCGATAGCCGCCTGGGCCTGAGCGCAGCCAGCCTCGACAACCAGGGCGGCCAGCTGCGCACCTTGGGCAGTGCCGGCGGCACGCGCCTGCAGTTGACGGGGGCGCTGGACAACCGTGGCGGCGTGCTGGAAATCGCCAACCAGGACCTGAGTCTACAGTCGGCTGGCTTCCTCAATGCCGGGGGGCGTCTGGTGCATGGAGGGGCCGGCACGTTCGATATCGGCCTGGCCAACCTCGGCGGGGCCGGCGGCGAAATCGTCACCCTTGGCGGCCTGACCCTGAACGCTGCGAGCTGGACCAACAGCAGCGTGATCCAGGCGGCGCGCCTGACCGTCAATGTCGGTGAGCTGGTGCAGACCGGCAGCGGGCAGTTGCTGGCAAGCGACAGCCTGGTGGGCACCGGCACCAACTGGAGCAACGATGGCCTGATCGCCAGCAACGGCAGCCTGGCGCTGGCGCTGTCCGGCCGTTACGGCGGCGGCGGTCGCGCAACCAGCCTCGGGGCGCTGTCGCTGGATGCGAGCAGCATCGACCTGCCCAGCACCGGCACGCTCGCCGGCGCCGGGAATGTGACCCTGGGCAGTGCGGGCGGTCTCGCGGCGCTGGGCAACCTGGGCCGCATCACGGCCGGGCAGACGCTGAAGATCAATGCCGGGCAACTGGTCAACAACGGCACGCTGGCAGGCTCGGGAGGCCTGCAGCTGACCGCCGGTGGCATCACCAACCAGGACGGCGGCCTGATCTTCTCGGGCGCCGGCATGCAAGTGGCCACGGATAGCCTGAACAACACCCTGGCGGACCTGTACGGCATCGGCGACATCGCCATCGGCGGCCTGCTCCCGGGCAGCCGGGCAACGCTGATCCGCAACCTGTCAGGGCAGATGCAGAGCCTGGGCAACTTCAGCCTGAACGCGACGCAGGTGGTCAACGAGCGCAACAACTTCAGCGTAAACCGGGAGGTCATTTCTTCGGCGCTCGGGATTCGTTGCTACAGCTGCATTGCGCCAAGGCTGGGCATTACCAGATCCGATCCTTCCCATTACGTCCTGGTCGAACAAATTCGCACTTCGGCACCTGTAGGTGCCGACTCGGTGGCAGCCAGCATCACCTCGGGGAAGGACCTGCATATCAGTGGCAGTCGGTTCACCAACAGCAATTCGCAGGTGGCGGCCAGCGGCAATATCACCATCGTGGTCGATACCTTCGAGAACCAAGGAAGTGCAGTTGGGAGCTTCACCAGCTTCAAGTACCTGGATGCTTCGGTCAATACGATCGAGATGTACGCATATAACCGGTACAACGATGCACAGTACGCCTACGATTTCTGGTTCCTGAACGCCGATGGCCAGGCTTCGCGGTTGATGCCACACAGTTTCAGGTGCTGTGGTCCACCCCGTGAGCAGTCCAACTGGCTCAACTTCGGCTCGGTTGCCGTCCAGTCGTGGAAGGGCAGCGATTACTACAGCAGGAACTACCTTGCTCCGTCGATGTATGTCCCGGGTGTTCGTACTGCACTACCCGCAGGCGCCAGCGGTGCGAATGTCTTTGCCGAGAAGATCATTGCCGGCGAAGCGCCGACCTACCTGCCGGCGATCATCCAGGCCGGTGGCAATGTCTCGATCACAGCCGCCACACGGTTGAGCAACGGCATCGAGCAAGCCTGGAACGCCCCAGGCGCCAACGCCGGGCGCGCGCTGGACACGCGCATGGCCGCCACGTTCACCCGCACGGTGGTGGCGCCGAACCGGCAGTTGCCGCCTGATTTGGCCCAGCGCCAGGTCAACCCGCTGGAGCTGCCCGGCTTCAGCCTGCCCAGCAGCGGCAGTGGCCTGTTCCGCCTCAGCAGCCAGGCCGCCAGCCAGGCCAGCATCTCTGCGGCCAACCCGGCGCCTGCCAGCTGGACGCTGGGGGGGGCCAGCATCGACCTGCAGCAGCGCCAGCAACCGCTGCCGCAGGTACAGGGGCGCGCTGTCGATATCGCAGCGCTGGCGCCGAGCAGCGCCAGCGAGCGTCAACTGGGCGAGCGCCAGCGCCAGGGCATCGACCTGGATACGCAGATCGCCGCCGTCAGGGTCGAGGCGATCACGGCGGGGCAGGGGCCTCAGGCGCTGCCAGGCCGCAGCGAACTGGGCGCCGGTCACCAGTTCACCCCTGTACAAGTGGAGGCGCCGCGCCTGGCCAGCGGATCGGGTGGTGGCGCCACGATCACGCAACCGGCCCCCGTATTGCCGACGGTCGCGGCCGTCAGCCCGAGCGTGGCCGCCGGCGTTTCCAGCCGGGCCAGTGCGGTCGACCCGCTGAGCATCCCTCGTGTGCAAGGCGTGCCTGTTGCCACGACCGGCGCCCAGCCGCACAAGTACCTGATCGAAACCGACCCGGTGCTGACCGACCTCAAGCAGTTCATGAGTTCGGATTACCTGCTCGGCAATCTCGGCTATGACCCGGACAAGAGCTGGAAACGCCTGGGCGACGGTTTCTACGAGCAGCGCCTGATCCAGCAGGCGGTCACGGCCCGCACCGGCAAGCGCTACATCGACGGGCAGACCTCCGACGAGGCGCTGTATCGCCACCTGATGGACAACGCGCTGGCCAGCAAGCAGCAATTGAACCTGTCCGTCGGGGTGAGCTTGACGGCATCGCAGGTGGCGGCACTGACCCACGACATCGTCTGGCTCGAAGAGCACCAGGTGATGGGTGAGAAAGTGCTGGTGCCGGTGTTGTATCTGGCCAACGCCAATGACCGGCTGGCACCCAACGGCGCCCTGATCGAAGGCAAGGACGTGACCCTGATCGCCGGCACCGACCTGATCAACCCCGGTACCGTGCGTGCCAGCAACAACCTGTCGGCCAGCGCGGGCGAGAACCTGGTCAACACCGGGCTGATCGAAGCCGGTGGGCGGGTCGACCTGCTGGCGGGCAACACCCTGTACAACGGTGCCGGCGGCATCATCAAAGGGCGTGACGTCAACCTCTCCACCTTGCTGGGCGACGTGGTCAACGAGCGCACCCAGTCGCAGGAGCAGGGCCGCTACACCACCTGGGCGACCCTGGACAGCGCCGCGCGCATCGAGGCGAGCAACGACCTGTCGATGTCCACCGGTCGCGACATGGTCAACGTCGGCGGCGTGCTGCAGGCCGGCCGCGACCTGGAGATCCGCACGGGCCGTGACCTGCTGATCGGCTCGGCCGAGCAGAGCACCCAGTACCGCAACGGGCGCCAGAGCAGCGAGAGCATCACCCAGTTTGGCTCGCAGGTTACCGCGGGCCGCGACCTGGGCATATTCGCCGGCCACGACTTCACCGCCGTCGGCAGCGAACTGGAGGCCAAGCGCAACATCACCGTCGATGCCCTCAACGACCTGACCCTGGCCTCCGCGGCCAACGAGGAGCATTTCTACGCCAAGAGCAAAAAAGTCACGCGCCAGGAGGACCATGTCCGCCAGGTGGCGACCGACCTCAAGGCTGGCGGCGATGTCTCGCTCACGGCAGGCGAGGACCTCAGGCTTATCTCCAGCCGCGTCAGCGCGGGCGACGAGGCCTTCCTCTATGCCGGTGACCAGCTCGAACTGCTGGCCGAGACCGACAGCGATTACTCGCTGTACCAGAAAAAGAGCAAGGGCAGCTTCGGCAGCAAGAAGACCAGGCGCGATGAAGTCACCGACGTGCGTCATGTCGGTAGTGAGATCACCAGTGGTGGCGACCTGACCCTCGTCAGTGATGGCGACCAACGCTACCAGGTGGCCAAGCTCACCAGCGGCGACGACCTGACCCTGGAAAGCGGGGGCGACATCACCTTCGAAGGGGTCAAGGACCTGCATCAGGAGAGTCACGAGAAGAGCAAGTCAGACGCTGGCTGGTTCAGCATGAAGGGCAAGGGGCGCACCGACGAGACGTTGCGTCAGAGCGAACTGGTGGCCACGGGCGACGTCGCGATCTCTGCCGTAGGCAGCATTCGTGCTGATGTACGTCAGGTCAATCAGCAGACGGTGCGCGAGTCCATTGATGCAATGGTCAAGGCCGATCCCAAGCTGGCTTGGCTGAAGGAACTGGAGGCGCAAGGCGGCGTCGACTGGCGCCAGGTCCAGGAGGTGCACACAAGCTTCAAATACGCCAACTCGGGCCTTGGTCCGGCAGCGCAGATGGTGATCGCCATCCTGATGACGGTGATGCTCGGACCTGCGGGTGCGGGCTTGTCCGGTATGCAGTTGGCCGGTGCTGCGAGCCTGGCCACTACCGGTGCGGTCGGCACGATCAACAACAAGGGAGACCTTGGCGCAGGCCTGAAGGCTGTCGCCAGCAAGGACGGCCTGACCAACGCCGCGATCGCCACGATCACGGCTGGCATAGCCGATCATTACCTTGGCGACATGACCATGACCAAGCAGGTCAATGGCAAGACGGTTGTCGACCTCGGCTCGATGGAGGCCATTGGTCACTTTGCCGGACAGCAACTGATCAACAACACATCGGCCGCCTTGGTCGCCAAGGCCTTCGGACGCGATGTCACGCTCGCGGGCATACTCCAGTCGACGATCTACAACTCCTTGGCGGCGGTGTCCTTCGATCAGGTTGGCCACCTCAACCTCAAGACCGGCAGCCCGGAAAAGATCGCCCTGCATGCCCTGGTCGGCGGCTTTATCGCCGAAGCGTCGGGCAGCGACTTCGCCGTCGGAGCCATGGCAGCGGGGGTAAACGAAGCGTTCGCCAATCAGTTGCGACGGATGGCGACGGCGATGAATCCGAAGCAGCGCGACTATCTGATGCTGATGTCTTCGCAGTTGCTGGGTGTGGTGGCGGCGGCAGCGGTTGATGGCGGCAATGCCGGCAGTCTTCAGGCCGGCAGTTGGGTGGCGGGCAATGCCACGCAATACAACAACCTCAGCCACAACGACATGCCGGACTTCGTGGACGACATGAACATCTGTGGTCTTGACGAGGGGTGCCAGAAAAAGCTGTGGGTCGCCAACGAGCACAAGCTCAAGAGCGAGGAAAACTTCGAGTGGGCCAAGGAAACCGGAGGCGTGGTCCGCGCCCGGGACCTGATGGGGCAGATCGCCTCCGGTTTGGCGGACCTGGAAAAACTCAACTGCCTGACGCCGACCTGTACTGAGTTCAAGGAACTGTTGACCGAACGCGCGGTACTGAGCCTCGAAAAACTGGCGGATGTCTCCGGGCAATGGGCGCCGATGCTCAACATGATTGCCATGTTGCCTATCGGGCAACGCATCAATGGACTGCGTCCGCCAGGTGTTTCGGGGGGCGTGCTGGATTCTCCGAGGGTTCAGGCTGCAATCGAGCGGATGGCGCAATCCAGAGCAGGCGTGATTGATCCGCGTAACCCGCTGTCAAAGGATGATATAACGCGTAATGGGGAGCGATTGGTTGTCAACCAAGGCCCTAATCCAACTTGCGGTCATAATTCATGCGGTATGGTGTTGGACACCTTGGGTAAGAAAGTTGATATAGACAGCCTCATACAGAAATTGAAGCCGCAAAAGGACGGGATCTATCCCCATGATGTCGCGTCGCTCCTGCGAAGCGAGGGTGTTCCCGCCCAGGCTTTCGGTAGCCGGAACGTTGCTGACCTTGAGCGGTATACCACCTCAGGAACGCCTGTTATTGCACGGATTGTTGACAACACGAACGGCACGCGGTTTTCTCATTTTGTTGTGGTGGACGGTGTTACCACGAGAAACGGCGTTGCGGTGGTAGCGGTACGCGACCCGCATGGTGTTCAATATTTCAGCCCAGTGAAAACGTTTGAGAAGAATTTCTCTGGTGACGTTGTCGTGCCAAGGAGCGCGTTGAAAAAATGATTTTGACGATTCGTTTTGAGAAAGACCTTATAAGTCAAAGGCTGCTGGAGTTGCGGTATCTTCCTTGCCTCTGTAGAGTTTCGGAGACTTTTGAGGTCGAGTTTTTCGATCCTTTGCCAGTCGCCAGCGGAACGGTGACGGAATGGGAGAGAGCGGCACTCGAACAGCGGGTTATCCCAGGGACAGGTGGAGAGTACTCTCACTATGCGCTCTCAGAAATCAGCTTGGCACTACTTGAGGAAGATCGTTACTTAATAGTCGATCTGAAAATGTTTCATCGGTATTTTGGTTGGTGTGAGGTCCTAAAGGACGGCGCTTACGTAACGCCGGGAAATTTTTGGGATGAGGAATGAATCTCATGGAAAATAAATCTTTCGCCTTTGTGTATCGCCTTTGGGCGAGGAAAAATTGGCAGATTTAGGAGGGTGACGGATTTATTTTTCGACAGAGAGAAGGGGACAGATTTATTTTTTCTACTCTAATTTCTGCCTTTGCACGGCCAAGACGGCGACGAAGCTTGATGCTGAAGATGTTAGTGAGGACGTCTAGCGCTGGGAGCGGGGCAAGTCGAAATTTAGAGTGTGGAAAATAAATCTGTCCCCTTTTCCACTGTCCCCTTTTCCACTGATGATTTATGACTCTGCGGCAACGGCCTCGAGTCGTGCACCGAGTGTGAACTTACCAAAATGACTGTTGCGTATGATCTATATGGTGCGAAAGACCTAGGTCTTCTCTCGGCAAAAGTTAATGTAGAACGAACCTTGGGGGAAGCTTTCGAGGAAAGAGATAGCTCTTATCAGGGGGGTATTTATTATATGCTGGGTGGGGTGATACAGAGAATTTTGTTTTAAAGTTGAATGTTGATCCTTTTGATGGTGATGCGGTAGAGCAAAATTATCCGGATTATACGGTCCTGCTTTATATAAGTGCTACGGATCGCTCATCTGCTTTGGAGAGAATCATGATGCAGGCGGGGTTTAAGCTGCTTAGGCATGAAGTGTTTTGAGGTGCTAATTCTTGGTTAGGGCAAAAAGATAACTGGGGTGGTCTTGTGGCTTTAAATGTTGAAACAGTGGATGGGGCGATTCATGCCGCTTTCTGGAAATAACGATTTATTGTCGAGAATTCTTGATGGGGTGCTGCCAAGCTTTGTGCTAAACAGGGTGCTAGAGGAAAATCCAAACTTGGATAAATATGATTTGGCTAGTATTTTTCTTGAGGGGTGTGATCGCCTAGATAGTAAAATTCTTCCGATTTTCTGGAATTGGAAGAGTGTCAGGTCAATGAGGGGTGTGTCTGATGAGATGTTCGATGAGATGTTGCTTTCGCACATGAGACTTGCGGGGTATAGGGTATAAAGAGAAAAGAAGAGAAAAGGGGGCGGATTTATTTTTACTAACCTAATGTCTGCCTTTGCATGGCCAAGACGGCGACGAAGCTTGATGCTGAAGATATTAGTAAGGACGTCTAGCGCTGGAAGCGGGGCAAGTCGAAATTTAGAGTGTGAAAAATAAATCTGTCCCCTTTTTAGTCCCCTTTTTACAATTCATGGGCAGTAATGGCGAATACCACTGGAACGGTAGTGCCGGCGACAGCCGAAGCCCTCTTCGCGGTAACCAGATACCTACGGATATACAGAAACTTTTGGGAGTGAAAATCAGGTGATTGCAGGTGATCCGGATAGGTTCGCCGTGCAGTTCCAGGTCGTTGGCGCTTGGAATGTGCAGGGTGACAGCTGGAAAAATGGTTTGCTTTGCGTGTATGCCGGTGGAGTGCGTATTTATGATGCTGTAGAAGCGTTGGAACTGCGTTCAGCGCTGAGTTTCTTCTCCGGCGTCCGATTGCCTGACTCTACTGCGGATCTAATCTATGAGGATCGAGAAGTTTTCGACAATGCCAGGGCCTACTTTTCGGGGGAGATAGGCGATTTGCTACCAGGCATCGCGGACTTTTCGGCTACTGAAGCTGAAGATTCTGGTTTCATTCTGTTCTTCCAAATGGAACGGGATGGCGATCGACTGGTTTGGTCGCGGGATGATGGCCATACCGTAGAAGGTTTAAAGCTTGAGACAGGTACCGTGGCTGCTGTCATCGAACAGCTCAAGACATGCAGATTGTAGCGTTCGCTCGAGAAAGGCAGCCTCGCAGACGACTTTGCTGAGGCAGCCTTCTCGTCCTGGTTTTTGGACCTGGAGCAAGGATAAGAATCGGAATTTCCTTATTCCTTGTAGTCCATTTCCTAAGCATGCTTTTACCGCCTTTCAGCCCTTGCTCCAGGCCAACTCGCCTTCTAGTCTCGGCCTACCGCTGCCAATTCAGCGGTCGGTTTTGACAGACCGTAGACGTTGCCCTCGTAGGCTTGCTTTCATGGCGGCTGTGCGTGTGGGCACCCCGTGTGCGCCGAGTGCCAACGTCTCGGTCTGTCAACCCGCGTACAGCTGCCACCCTCTTGTTTGACAGCAAAGTGCGGCGGCTCCATTTCATACGTTGGAGTCAAGACATGCTGAAGATTGTCCCCGATCCACCTTCCTCCCAGGATCACGCCCACTTCCTCGAAGACACCCTGGTACGCGCCATCGAGTACGCCTTCTGCGCCCTCACGGTGGCCAACCAGGCCGTCCAGCTCAAGCCCCGGTCGCCCGGCGCGATCCTGATGCTGGCCGCCGCCCACGAGATGGAGGCGGTGCGCACGTTGCTCGAATCCGCCCTGACCCAGGTGCAGCACTCGGTCCAAGCGCCGGGCGAGCCCCGCACGCTGCACTAGCCGACGACGTTTTCAGGGAGATCGATCATGACCACAAACGATGGCAAGACCCAGGTCACGCCGGGCAAGACCCGTTTTTATCAGGGCGAGGGCAAGGATGCCCAGCCGCTGTTCTGTATCGAGCCCGGCATTCCCTGCCAGCACGCTCGCGAACAGGCGTCGGAGTTGATGGATTATGTGCGGCACCTGACCTTAGTCGGGGTGATGGACGAAGATCCGCGGATGGTCTGGGCGGCGCATTACCTCAGTGCCTTGGCCAAGGCGCTGATGGATGATGCGGAGCTGGGGATGGCGCACTAGTCCAGGCTTGCACATTCCCCTGTAGGAGCGGCCTTGCCGAGGCGTCGGACCGGTCGGAAAGGGCTGCGTAGCAGCCCCAGGATTTCAGCATTGATGCAAAGATCACCGGGGCCGCTTCGCAGCCCTTTCGCGGCACAAGGCCGCTCCTACAGGGGGACGGGTTTGGCTTATTTCTCCGCTTGGCGTGACAGATGGGCCGGCGGCACCTGGTCTACCAGCCAGACACCGTTATCCGCTTGATAGAACACCGTTCCCGCTGCGCACATGGCTTGGGTATCGACCGTAAGCAGCACCGGCTGACCATATCGCTTGCCCACCGCCAGCGCGGTCTGCGGGTCCTCGCTCAGGTGCACATGGTGGCGACTGCCGGGGATCAGGCCCTGGGCTTCGATGGAGGCCAGGAAGCGGCTGGCGGTGCCGTGGTAGAGCAGGGCGGGGGCGTCTTGGCGACGTGGCGCACTTCGACCTGGGCGCTGCTGTGGCCCTGGGCGGCGCGGATGCGGCGGCCATCGTCGGAGAGGGTGAAACGGCGCTTGTCATTGGTCTCGACCACTTCGCGCAGGGCGTGCAGGTCGAAGGCATGGCCTTGCCGGCCGGCGCAGTGGATCAGCGCGTCGACATCGGCCCAGCCGTCGCGGTCCAGGGACAGTTCGATGGATTCGGGGGCGTGGCGCAGCACGTAGCTGAGGAACTTGCTGAGGGCGTCGCGTTGTTTCTGGTTCACTGGAAAGGTCCTTTTCCATGGCTTCTGGTCGTTTGGGTCGGGGGCATTCTCCGGGTTCGGGGTCGAGTTCTCAAGTGTGTGGATGACCTGTGGGAGTGGACTCCCACAGGTACGCCGCTGATGTCAGCCCTGACGCAAGGCGTCGAGCAGCGCCTTCAGCTGTTCGCGACCCTGGGCATCCAGCCCGAACACCGGCCGCCGTGGCTCGCCCACCGGCAGCCCGGTCATCTCAAGGCCCGCCTTGATGGTCGCCGGCAGGCCCCCCTTGAGGATGAAATCGAGCAACGGCAGCTGGCGGTAGAACAGCGCCTTGGCCTGTTCCAGCTCACCGTTCTGCACCGCCTGGTACAGCCGCAGGTTCAGTTCGGGAATCAGGTTGGCCGCCGCCGTGCACCAGCCCGTGGCACCCGCAACGAAGGCTTCCAGTGCCAGCGGGTTGCAGCCGTTGTAGAACGGCACCTGGCCCTCGCCGAGCAGTTGCAGCTTGTGCATGCGCTGGATGTCGCCGGTGCTCTCCTTGACCATGGTCACGTTGTCCACCTCGCGCACGATGCGCAGGATCAGCTCCACCGGCATGTCGGTACCGCTGGTGGCCGGGTTGTTGTAGAGCATGATCGGGATGTCGATGGCCGCGCCGATGGCGCGGTAGTGCTGGAGGATCTCGGCTTCGCTGAGCTTCCAGTACGCGGCCGGCAGCACCATTACCGCGTCGGCGCCGTGCTGCTGGGCGAAGCGGGCGCGGCGCACGGCGCCGGCGGTGGTCAGGTCGGAGACGCTGACGATGCTCGGCACGCGCTTGGCGATGCGCTCCAGGCTGTACTGGGCGACCTGCTGCCATTCGCTGTCGCTCAGATAAGCGCCTTCGCCGGTGCTGCCCAGCGGGGCGATGGCGTGGGCGCCGCCTGCGATCAGGCGGTCGATGGACTGGCCCAGCGCGGGCAGGTCGAGCTGTTCGCCGCCGGCGCTGAACGGGGTGATGGTGTAGCCGATGATGCCGTGGAATTGATTAGTCATTGTGCAAGGCTCCGCAAGCAAGGCGTAAAGGGATCAGTTCAGGCAATCGGCGTGGCTGCGCAGGGCCTGCCGGGCGTAGTAGTTGAAGGCGGCGCCGTGGCGCTTGGGCCGGTCGATCCAGTCGTGGGCGTCGCGGCCCAGCTCCGGGGCGATTGGCTTGATGGTGCCGGCGGCCATCGCCAGCAGTTGCAGGCGCGCGGCGCGCTCGATCAGTTGGGCGTAGACGCAGGCCTGCTCGATGCTGGTGCCGGTGGACAGCTGGCCGTGGTGCGAAAGCAGGATGGCGCGCTTGTCGCCCAGGGCGGCGCTGATGATCTCGCCTTCCTCGTTGCCCACCGGCACGCCCGGCCAGGCTTCGAGGAATGCGCAGTCTTCGTACAGCGGGCACAGGTCCATGTGCGAGACCTGCAGCGGCACTTCCAGCATCGACAGCGCGGCGACGTGGGTAGGGTGGGTGTGGATGATGCAGTTGACGTCGGGGCGGGCGCGGTACACCCAGCTGTGGAAGCGGTTGGCTGGGTTGGGCATGCCTTCGCCTTCCAGTACCTCGAGGTCTTCGTTGACCAGCAGCAGGTTGCTGGCGGTGATTTCGTCGAAGCCCAGGCCCAGTTGCTGGGTGTAGAAGGTGCCCGGTTGCGCGCCACGGGCGCTGATCTGTCCGGCCAGGCCCGAGTCGTGGCCGTTATCGAAGAGAATTCGGCAGGTCAGGGCCAGCTTTTCGCGCACAGTCCACGTATTATCGGCAAGCGAGCCTTGCATCTGTGTCAGTGCCTTTTGCACCAGCTGGTCTTTGCTGAGGGTAAGGGTATTGGCCATGGGGAGCTTTCCTCTGTGGCGTGATGACGGATGTCAGGGCTGGCTCGCCCCCGAGCTTTGGACGGTGAGGGGGCGAACCATCAGATGACACAAATAATCCTATATGACACAAAGTGTCATGCGCAAGTGCGTTTGTTCGGGAAACCTGCTTCACATGTCTATCCGACTGAAACTGCTGAGAAAGAAACTGGGCATCACCCTTGAGCAGCTGGCCGAGAAGTCCGGCATGACCAAGAGCTATCTGTCCAAGGTCGAGCGTGGCCTCAACACGCCGTCGATCGCTGCGGCGCTGAAGCTGGCGCGGGCGTTGAACGTCAATGTCGAGGAACTGTTCGACGGCGAGCATGACGGCCAGGCGCGCTACAGCCTGGTGCGCCGCGGCGAGCGCCAGGCACTGGTGGGCGGTGGCGAGGGGCCGGGCTATGCGGTGCTGACCTCGCAGGTCGGCCAGCGCAGCCTGTTGCCGTTTCTGATCCAGCCGCCGACCGAGTTCAGCGACCCGACCTTCAAGGAACATGAGGGCGAGGAGTTCCTGTTCGTCCACGAGGGGCAGGTGGAGGTCGACTTCATGAGCGAGCGGGTGCTGCTGGAGGCCGGCGACGCCTTGCATTTCAATGCCCAGACCCCGCACCGCCTGCGTTCGGTCGGCGAGCGCCAGGCGCAGTTGCTGGTAGTGGTGCAGGGCGGCGAAGGGTGAGGGCGGGGCGATGATCGAGGTCTCGCGGTTCTGGCGTGATCCGGCATTGCCCTTCGTCGAGGCACGTCTGGTCGGGGATGGCCGCCAGGTGTGCTACACCGCGCATTCCCACGCGAGCTTTTCCATCGGCGTGATCACCGGCGGGCGCAGCACTTACCTGACCGGTGATGCACGGCATGAGGTGGCCGTGGGGACCACGGTGCTCATGAACCCAGGGGTGGTGCACACCTGCAACCCCATCCTGGGCGAACCTTGGTCCTACCTGATGCTGTTCGTTGATTTGCCGTGGTTGCAGGCCCGAGGGTTCGAACTGCCGGCAGCGACATTGAGCACGTCGACTGCGCTGTACGGGCGGTTGCTCGACCTGTTCGCCGGGCTGCTCGACAGCGAGGCGCTGGACAAGGCCGAGCGGCTGGCGACGTTCTTCGCAGAGCTGCCAGGTTATCTCGAGGGCGGCGCGGCGCGTCACCCACAGGCGCATCCACGCCTGGAAATGGCTGCCGCGTTCATTCGCACCCACCGTCTGGATCCACTGACCCTGGAGGACATCTGTGCTGCGGCAGGTTTGTCACGGGCCTACCTGACCCGCGTATTCGGCAAGCGCTTCGGGCTATCGCCGCACGCCTACCTGCTCGACCAGCGGGTGCAGCATGCCCGGGCGCAGTTGCGCGCAGGCAGGGCCATCGCCGAGGTGGCGCTGGAAGCCGGCTTTGCCGACCAGGCGCATCTGCAGCGGGCTTTCAAGCGGCACCTGGCGACCACGCCGGGGCACTATCGTAATGCCTGAATAGCACGTGGGAGCGGGCTTGTCCCGCGATAGGGCCCGAGCCGTAAACCTCACACCATCAGGTAAAATGCGCTCGCTACCAGCAACCCCGCCAGCACCCGATTGAGCAGACGCATCCGCCACGGCTCGGCCAGGTACTGGCGGATCACGCTGCCGGCCCAGGCCCAACTGGCCACGGAGACGAAACAGATCGGCCCGTAGATCCAGGTGAACAGCCACAACAGCTGCTGCTCGCCGCCGGTATAGGCGCCGATGCCAGCCACGGCCGCCAGCCAGGCCTTGGGGCTCAGCCACTGCATGGCCGCGCCGTGCCAGGCGCTTGGCGCCCGCTGGCCATCCTCGGCGCCCAGCGCGCCGTCGTCGCTGGCCAGCTTCCATGCCATGTACAGCAGAAACAACACCCCGCCCCAATGCAACAGCTGCCCCAGCAACGGCCAGTGCAGCAGCAGCTCATGCACGCCCAGCCCGACCAGCACCAGCAGCAGGCAGAAACCCAGGGTGGCACCGGCCGCATGCCCGATGCTGGCCCGCAGGCCATGGCGCGCGCCGCTGCCGAGGGCGACGATGTTGACCGGGCCGGGGGAGATGGAGGCGGCGAGGGCGAAGGCCGCCATGGACAGTGTCAGGCTCATCGGGCGTTTCCTTGTGGCGAGGATAGTGCGGCTATCCTGCCCGAGGCCGCGGCGCGGGTATTGAACAAAAATGCCCAAGGGGCCTATCAGCTGGAGGGTGTGTTGGCGTTGTCCTGGGTCTGCTGTGCTTGCTGCTGGGCGGGTGACTGGGCGTCACCCTTGGCGATATGCTCGGCCTGCTGGCGTTGCAGCGCCCATTGGTCGCTGCGTTCCTTGAGGCGGTCGGCGCCGCCTTCGGCAAAGGCCGAGGTGGCCGAGATCGTTGCCAGCAGGGCGAGTGCACAGGTTAGGGTTTTCATCACTGGGGTCTCCATCGATTGACCTAAAAACGGCCGCCAGGCGGCCGGGTTGAGGCAAGGATGGCGTGCGCGGATTTCCCCAGGATTAACACCGCGATCAGTTGGCCAGCAGTTGCTCGTGGACCCAACCTTGTTCCGTGAGCACCATGGCGCGGGTTTCCTCCAGCGGCTTGGCGGCACTGGCGGCTGCCTGGCCGAGGCCTGCGATGCCGGCCTGGACCGCCGCGTCGCTGGCCCAGCTCGGCAGTTCGTTCACCTGGTAGCTGTAGCTCACCTGCGACTGCTTGCGCCCATCATGTTCGGTAGGCTTGCCGACGCTGTTGATGGCGGTGACCTCGGCCTTGCCGAAGCACAGCCCGCCGGTGCTGGCGCCGTTCGCTTTGCGCCTTGCATCGGCCTTGTAGTAGCGACGGCCTTCGTCGGTGAGGTCGTAGGCGTAGTAGATGTCGGTGCGTGCCGGCTGCCACAGCCGCTCAGGGACTTCGGTGCGGGCAACCTCCCGTTCGCTGACCACGCCGACCCGGGCCAGGGCATGTAACGCCTGGTTGGTCCCTTCGACGTCGAAGTCACGGGTGCGGGTGGGGAAGGCACTGATCACGAAACAGTGCGGGTACTGGCTGTCGAGGTAGGCTTGGGCAGCCTGGCGCAGGTCGGCTTCACGGGGCTGCTGGTTGTCCGAGCAGCCGACCAGGGTCGCCAGCAGCGCCAGCGGTATGATCTTCCTGTCCATTGTAAGGCTTCCTTGTATTGCCAATTGCTGGGTGGAGCGCAGGGCAGGATTAGAACCCGCGCGCCAGAGCGGCCGCAATCGTGGCACGACGACATATCGCCCGTGCTGTGCGCTGTTTGGCAAAGCCTGCCTGTTGCACCGACTGGCGGCCAACCGGCAAACGGTGGGTGTTCAGCCATACTCTGCTGGTTCCGCCCCGGCGCCGTCGGGGCGACCTGAAGCGGGCAGAGAGGAGCAGGTAATGGCCAAGGGCAAGCGCAAGGGGGAGGTCGACGAGAAGCTTGGACGCAAGACCTACGAGGCGGAACTCAAGCGCCTGCATGTGGAGCTGGTGAAACTCCAGCAGTGGGTGGTGGAGAAGGGCCTGAAGGTGTGCATCGTCTTCGAAGGCCGCGACGGCGCGGGCAAGGGTGGCACCATCAAGGCCATCACCGAGCGCGTCAGCCCGCGGGTGTTCCGCGTGGTGGCGCTGCCGGCGCCGACCGAGCGCGAGAAGACCCAGATGTACGCCCAGCGCTACCTGACCCACCTGCCGGCGGCCGGCGAGGTGGTGATCTTCGACCGCAGCTGGTACAACCGCGCCGGGGTGGAACGGGTGATGGGCTTCTGCACCGAAGAGCAGGCGCACAAGTTCCTCAGCGTGGTGCCGATGTTCGAGCGGATGATGGTCGAGTCGGGGATCATCCTCATCAAGTACTGGCTCGAGGTCAGTGCCGAGGAACAAGCCCGCCGGCTGCAGGACCGCATCAGCGACGGGCGCAAGCTGTGGAAGCTGTCGCCGATGGACGTCAAGTCCTACAACCGCTGGGACGCCTACACCCGCGCCCGCGACGACATGTTTGCCGCCTCCGATTCGTCCTGGGCACCCTGGTACATGGCGCGCTCGGAAGACAAGCGCAAGGCGCGGCTGAACATCATCAGCCACCTGCTGCAGCAGATCCCGTACAAGGACCTCAGCCAGGAGCACAAGGTGACGTTGCCCAAGCGCGGCAAGATCGGCAAGTACAAGGCGCAGCCTTATCCGTTCAAGATGGTGGCGCAGCGGTTTTGATGCCTGCCTGGCTCGAGGCAGGGCCGTCGGGCTTGCGCTCGGCCAGTCTCAGCTGGACTTCCACGCGCCTGTCGACTGCCAGGCACTCTTTCAGCGCTGCCCTGCTCATCTCAGCAGGACAGCTGGATCTGGGCGATAGTGACCCCTGCCCGATGCGTTTTACCTGAAGGTCGGCGGGCAGTTGGTCCTGTAGGGCCACGTAGACACTTTCGGCCCGGCGTGCCGATAACTCTATGTTCGAGTCGCCGCTACGCAACACGGGCATTCTGTCGGTGTACCCGGTGATGGTGGCGGCATCGATAGCCAGGTGCTTGCCCTGCAGCTTCAGCATCTCATCGGCGAAATGGGACAACTGCTGTTTGCCATACTTGTTGAGTTGGTCTTCGTAGTGATCGAACAGGGCGTCTGCCTGCAGTGTGCGACAGGTGGTGAATGCGGTGTCCTTGTTCTCGGCCCGCAGGACCTTCATGCCCGTGCGCTCGAGCTCGATTGTCACCCGGGGCTTCCACTTTTCATCTTCGTAAGCCAGCAGTTGAACCAAGCTGCGCTCCCCCAGACCGTGCCACAGGACGTTGAAATGGTGGGCGATGTAACTCTTGTTATCGGTTGTCATGCATCCATAAATAGACAGGTCGAGTTCCTTGGCAATGCTGTCGACGACAGCGCGATTCTCTTCGTTCAGCGCCAGGGAGACGTTGCCCTGCTGGATACCGATGAAACTGAACGAGCCGCGGATGATCTTGCCCAAGGCGGGTATCGCCATGGTTGGAACCAGGAAGATTGCTGTGGCGGCAATCACGATGCGCCAGCGGGCACGTTCTGCGGAGGCTGGCCTATCGGCTGACGATGACAGGGAAGATTGAGGGTCGCTTGCGGGTGCGCTTTGCAACGTGGAATCGCCAGCCTCATTCGATGCGGGCATGGCAGCGGGCGTCATGGATTGCCGGGAGTCGGAGGTCCGCCACTTGAAGGCTGTAATGTATAGGATAAAGCCGGAAGCGCAGGGTGCGACAAAGCTTTCAGGGCTTTCAAGTCTAAAGGCTAAGTAGCCAAGCAG
This sequence comes from Pseudomonas sp. FW305-96, assembly GCF_058783825.1. Lineage (NCBI taxonomy): Bacteria > Pseudomonadati > Pseudomonadota > Gammaproteobacteria > Pseudomonadales > Pseudomonadaceae > Pseudomonas > Pseudomonas sp. FW305-96. The sequence goes on along the minus strand of NZ_JBYSYW010000004.1, from coordinate 200,883 downwards.
AGCCAGGAGCGTCAGGCAGACGATCGCGTACATCGCCTTTTCCAGCCGTTGCCATGCAGCCTTTTTTCTATCGCTGCTCAGGGGCTCCTCGAAGATGAGGTGGCCGAAGTAGCAGATCATGAACCCCATCAGCAGCCACAAGAAATAGACAAGCCCAAATCCCAGGGCAATGAATACGAACACTAGGCCATCGGCCAGGTTGAGGCCCGTGGGGAAAAAGTTGATGAGGAACGCGCAGTAGCCCCAGGTAATGACGACGCCCCACCCGATAACCAGTTTGGAGGCAAGGCTCATGTGTTTGTTGATCAGGTCAAGGAGTTCGGACAAGCAGGGCCTCTACATCGGCGTGGAAAACGACCAGCTTCACGCGCTTAAAGTAAGCTGTCAAATTGACATCATTTAGAGGTGGCAGCTTATGGCCAAGCGCATGGCACAGCGATTGGTCAGGCCGTGAGCCAGCTCGCTGGAGAGGATGGCTTGCAGGCGATGATCCAGCTGTCGCACCGCCAGATGCTCGAAGCCGTAGCGCTGATAGAACGGGGCATTCCACGGGACATCCTCGAACGTAGTCAGGGTCAGCCAGGCCAGTCCCTTGTGGCGGGCGGCATCCCGTGCCTGGTCCAGCAAGCGCCGGCCCAGGCCTTGGCCCTGGGCCTCTTGCCGCACGGACAGCTCATGGATGTGCAAGGCGTCATCGGTAACGCTGGCGCAGAGAAAGCCCAGTGCCTGGTCCTGGGCATTCACGGCGACCCAGCTGCAACCCTCGCTCACGAATGCCAGGTGCTGGGTTTCATCCATCACGTCGCTGTCGGCCAGCCAGGCGAGGTGCGGCAATTGCCGGAATGCCTGGGCGGCGGAGCGTTCCAGGGCCGGGAGCAAGGGGGCATCCTCGATGCGGGTGGGGCGGACAAGCATGGTGGAGACAAGACCTGTGGGCGTGGCGTCGCTGCGCAAGAAGACGCAGTTTGCCAGATCGACGCGGGAAGGTGTTGCAATGTAATTGTTATAACGTAACATTTGCGGTCTTCCTCACAGGCAGGACCTCATCGTGATCCGCAGAAACCCCTCCGGCCATCTCCCGCAAATCGCCGAATCGGCCTATATCGACCACACCGCCATCATCTGCGGCAAGGTGATCATCCACGACAACGTGTTCGTCGGCCCCTACGCGGTGATCCGCGCCGACGAGGTGGACGCCGACGGCGACATGCAGCCGATCGTCATCGGCGCCAATTCCAATATCCAGGATGGCGTGGTGATTCATTCCAAGTCCGGCGCGGCGGTGCGCATCGGCCAGTACAGCTCGATCGCCCATCGCTCCATCGTCCACGGCCCGTGCGAAGTCGGCGACCGGGTGTTCATCGGCTTCAACAGCGTGCTGTTCAACTGCAAGGTCGGTGATGGCAGCGTGGTGCGGCACAATTCTGTGGTCGACGGCCGCGACTTGCCGCCACGCTTTTACGTGCCGCCCACCGAGCACATCGGTCCGCATACCGACCTGGAGCGCTACCCGCCGGTCAGCGTGTCGGCCTCGGAGTTTTCCGAGGACGTGGCGCGCACCAATATCGACCTGGTCCAGGGCTACAAGGCCTTGCAGAACGAGTTCTGAGCATGGACACGCTATTGGTGCGCAATGCGCGGCTGGTCAACGAGGGGCGTGAATTCGAAGCCGATCTGCTGGTGCGTCATGGGCGCATAGAACGGATCGCCGGCAGCCTCGACAACGCCCGGGCGGCACTGGAGATTGATGCCAAGGGCGCCTGGCTGCTGCCGGGGATGATCGACGACCAGGTGCACTTTCGCGAGCCGGGGGCGCCGCACAAGGGCAGCATCGCCAGCGAGTCGCGGGCAGCGGTGGCCGGGGGTATCACCAGTTTCATGGACATGCCCAACACCAACCCGCCCACGTTGACCCTGGAGGCGCTGGCCGACAAGAAGCGCCGGGCGGCGGCGGGCTCACGGGCCAACTATGGCTTTCATTTCGGCGTTAGCCGCGACAACCTCGACACCATTGCCGCCCTCGACCCGCGCGATGTTGCCGGGATCAAGGTGTTCATGGGCGCGTCCACTGGCGACATGCTGGTGGACGATCCGCAGGTGCTGGAAAAACTCTTCGTCTATGCGCCGACCATCGTCCTGGCCCATTGCGAACACACGCCGAGCATTCTGCAGAACGAGGCTTGGTGGCGGGCGCGCCACGGCGAGTTCATCCCCCCGGCCGCGCACCCGCTGATCCGCGATGCCGATGCCTGCTACCGTTCCTCGAGCCTGGCCGTGCAACTGGCTCGGCGTTTTGGCACGCGCCTGCATGTGCTGCACCTGACCACGGTACGCGAGCTGGCGTTGTTCACGCCCGGCCCGGTGAGCGGCAAGCGCATCACTGCTGAGGTGTGCTTGCACCACTTGCTGTTCGACGACAGCGACTACGCCAGCCTCGGCCATCTGATCAAGTGCAACCCGGCGATCAAGACTGGCACCGACCGTGACGCCTTGCGCAAGGCCCTGGCCCGTGACCGTATCGATGTGATCGGTACCGACCACGCGCCGCATACGCTGGAGGAGAAACGGCGGGTGTATGCACGCGCACCGTCAGGCCTGCCGCTGGTGCAGCATGCCCTCCCGGCGGCGCTGGAACTGGTCAGCGAAGGGGTGCTGAGCATGGCCCAGGTGGTGACCAAGACCAGCCACGCGGTGGCCGAGCTGTTTGCCATTCGCGAACGCGGTTTTCTGCGCGAGGGGTACTGGGCAGACTTCGCCATCGTCGAGCACCTGGCCAGGCCACGGGCCGTGGCGGACGACCCGATCCTGGCGCGCTGCGGCTGGACGCCGTTCCAGCAGCGCGCTTTTCACCATGTGGTACGTACCACGGTGGTGTCGGGGCAACTGGCCTGGCACCAGGGCCAGGTGCGCGACCCGTGCCAGGGACTGCCCTTGATGTTCGACCGTTGATTGAGCCAGGGGCCGCTGCGCAGCCCCTGTGGGAGCTGGCTTGCCAGCGAAAGGGGCGCGATGCGCGCCCAGCATTTCGGAACCTTGCCATGACTGAAGAGCAATTGTTGCAACAACCTGCCGCCGCCTACATGAACGAACCGCAGCGGCAATTCTTCCGTAACCTGCTGCTGGCCCAGCGCGGCGAGCTGCAGGGCCGTATCGAGCAGGAGTTCCGCGCCCTGCGCGAGCAGGAAGTGCACAGCGACCCCGCCGACATCGGCAGCGCCGAAGAAGAGCGCCACTGGCAACTGCGCTCGCTGGAGCGGGAAAAGAAGCTGCTCGACAAGATCGACCAGGCGCTGGAGCGCCTGGCCCGGGGCGACTACGGCTGGTGCGAGGAAACCGGCGAGCCGATTGGCCTGCGCCGCCTGCTGCTGCGGCCCACCGCGACCTTGTGCGTCGAGGCCAAGGAGCGCCAGGAGCTGCGCGAGCGGCATGTGCGCGACAGCGTCTAGGCCCTGTACGACATGTATCTGCACTCGCCCATACTGCGTTGAAACGGGGCTCGGAATGCTCATGTACTCCAGTACACTGCGCTTCCTCCCCCCGTTTCGCCTTGTCTGGCCTTCGCGCAGACACATTTCGTACAGAACCTAATCGATGTTCAGGCCCTGAGCCTGCAGCTGCAACTGCCAGCGCACCGAGCTGACGCCTTTCTCCAGGCTCACCCGGCCGACCAGGCGCTCCAGCTGGGTCGGCGCCTGGGGCGTGCCGAGCAGTTCGGCGCGTACTTCCAGGCGTGCCGGGTCGGCCAGGTCCTCGCTGTGCAGCGACTGCAGGCGCAGGCCCGGGTCGCTGAGGCTGTGCAGCATCAGGCTGCGTACCTGGATTTCGTCCTCGGCGCGGCAGACGATGCGCACCTCGTAGCGCTGCTCGACCTCGCTGGCCGGCAGCACGTCCTGGCGGTCGAGGCGCTGGGCGAGGTCGCGCAGCAGGATGTTGGCGCACAGCACCACCAGGCTGCCCAGCGACGCCTCAAGCAACAACCCGAGGCTGCACAGCACGCCGACCGCGGCGGTGCACCAGAGGGTGGCGGCGGTGTTCAGGCCACGCACGTTGAAGCCGTCGCGCATGATCACGCCGCCGCCGAGAAAGCCGATGCCCGACACCACATAGGCGGCGATGCGCGAGGCATCGGTGGGCGCCATGCCCGGTACTGCCTGGGTCATCAACACGAACAGGCAGGCGCCGGTGCTGACCAAGGCGTTGGTGCGCAGGCCCGTCAGGCGCTGGCGCAGTTGCCGCTCGGCGCCGATCAGGGCACCGAGCAGCAGGGCCACGCTGACGCGCAGCAGGAAGATTTTCCAATCCATAGCGAACTCCGTTCTGCGGGCGATGGCCCGCATGGGCGCCGACTTGAGACGGCGCGATTGCAAACGAGGAATGCGCAGGACCACGCGCCATGCCGGGTGGCAGGGCTGGGAAGCAAGGAGGAATGTTCAGCCAGGGAGGGCCGAAGGAAACCACCGTCTACCGAGTACGGCGAGACAGTGGCAGGAACGCTGCCGGACTAGCTCGCCGTGTGGGCCTGTCGCAATCGACTGGGGCTACTGTCCAATGCAGGGGTCTCCTGGGTGAGGGATGCTTGAATGCGCGGCGGACCATACGCCTCGACCCGCGCGGGGTCAAGGCATGAATCATGACAATCCTGTTACGGCAGGCGCTGGCAGACGTAGGCCTGGGTGCGGTAAGGGAAGGCGATGCGCTCACGGCCCCTGAGGTCCGGATGGTTGTCGATCAGGCTTTGCAACTGGCCCATGACCTCGTCTTGTTCGGCCTGGGGCAGGGCGGCGATGAAGCTCACCGAGCGCAGGCGTTCGAGGATCACGGTCTGTGGGTCACCCTCATGGACATGGGGCAGGGTGGTCAGTTGCGGAGTGCTGAAGCGGCTGCCTGCGAGGGCTTCGCGCCAGCGCCCGGTGTGAAAACGTGGCGTGTCGCCCTCGTAGGGGGTGATGATTTCGGTGATCCGCGCCACCCAGTCCACTGTTTCGTCGCGCACGTTCCAGATCAGACCCAGACGGCCGCCGGGGGCCAGCACCCGGTGCATCTCCTCCAGGGCGGCGGCATCGGCGAACCAGTGGAAGGCCTGGGCGCAGACCAGCACCTGCTGGCTGGCCTCGGCCAGCGGGATGTGCTGTGCGGTGCCCTCGAGCACGGGGATGTCGGGCAGCCGTTCGTGGAAGCGTGCGCGCATGGCGGGCACTGGTTCCACAGCGGTCAGGTGTGGTGCCAGTGCGCTGAGCAGACGGGTGAACTTGCCGGTGCCGGCGCCCAGGTCGAGCACCGGGGTCCCGGCGCCGATGCCCAGGGTGTCGCGTAACCAGTCCTGCAAGGCGACGGGGTAGTCCGGCCGACCTTGCTCATAGTTGTCCGACTGGCGGGTGTAGCCGGTGCTGGCCGAGGCGTGTACATCCTTCATGGAAAATCCCTCTGAATGACCTGGCGGCAATGGTACGCTTGCGCATTTCGTTGCCAACCCCCCGGACCGATACATGTTGTTCAATCTCGCCGTGCTGTTCGGCACCCTGGTGGCCATGGAGGGCGTCGGCACGCTGGCCCACAAGTACGTCATGCACGGCTGGGGCTGGTGGCTGCACCGCTCGCACCACGAGCCGCAACTGGGCATGCTGGAAACCAACGACCTCTACCTGCTGGCGCTCGGGCTGATCGCCGCTGCCCTGATGACGCTGGGCAAGGCCGGGCACGCGCCGCTGCAATGGGTCGGTGGCGGCGTGGCGGGCTATGGGCTGGCCTACGTGCTGGCCCACGATGGGGTGTTTCACCGGCACTGGCCGCGGGCGCCGAAACCGGTCAACCGCTACCTCAAGCGCCTGTACCGGGCCCATCGCCTGCACCATGCGGTGAAGGGCCGCCAGGGCAGCGTGTCGTTCGGGTTCTTCTATGCACCGCCGTTGCGGGTGTTGAAGCAGCAACTGAAACGGCGACGGGGCTGATGGCTCTGCGCCTCATTCGCCAGTTAGGCCGGATACGGCTCAACCGCGCCGCTTGAGGGTCTGCGACGGCAACGCTGCGCACTGCTGGCGGACGCGGCTCATTGCACCGGCAGGAAATTCATCAACAGCAGGCTTTGCGCGTAATTCAGGCCGATCCGCCGATAACGCTCGTCAAGCATCTGCGACAGCAGGTCGAGACGGGCGACGACCTTGCCGAACTCCACGGCGAAGCTGAGGTTGCTGCCTTGTTCGGAAATTTCGTTGGAAAACAGCAGGAGCACCCCATTGGCATCCTGGCGCTGGCCGAGCATCCAGGTGGCCTTCTCGATGTTGCGCGCGGCATTGTGGATGAACAACGGGTCAAGGGTGTCGGTCATGTAGAACTCGGTGCGCCCGCCGTGGGCGGTGACCAGCATGCTGCCGATGGCGTAGATGAAGGCGCCCACCCGATCGCCGCGAAACTCCGGGCTCAGGGCGTAGCTCAAGGCCGCCAGGTCGCGGCGCTCGCCCAGTTGCGCCAGGGGCTGGCGCTGTTCGATGGCGATGCGGATCTGCCGCGCCGCCGTGGTGGCGTCGAGGTAGCCCGATTGCCGCCACTGGTTGGGGTTGCGCAGGTACAGCTTGTTCATCAGCAGGTAGAGGCTCTGCAGGTTGTCGCGCATGGCCAGGGTCGCCATGCGGTCGACACTGGTCTGGAACAGCTCGTCGGGCTTGCCGTTGCTGAACTGGGTGAGCATGTCGCGGCCCTGCTGCTGGGTGCAGGCGACCAGACAGGCCAGGCTGCCGGCCATCAGCAGTCGGCGAGGAAATGGAAGGCGTCTTCGTACGGCCATCGGCACCGGTTGGAAAAGTCGGTCCCACCGGGGATCGGTGGGGCCTGGCCATGCATAGAGCGCACAAACGCGAAAAAGTGCGATAGTGGCCTGCGCCGGCAAACCGGCCAAGGTCGATCAGGCTACATCGACCAGCACGATTTCGCTGTCTTCCAATGCTGTCACCTTGAGCCGCGTCTCCTGCTCGATCGCCACGCCATCACGGGCCTTGGCTTGCAAGCCGTTCACCTCGATCCGTCCCTTGGCCGGCACCAGGTAGCCGCGACGGCCCTCATCGAGGCGGTACTCGGCGCTTTCACCGGCGCGCAGAGTCGCGGCCACCAGGCGGGCGTCGGTGCGGATGCGCAGGCTGTCGTCATCGCCTTCGCGGCCACTGGCCAGGGTCACGAAGCCCTCGCCACGTTCACCCTTGGGGAACGGGCGGGTACCCCAGGAGGGCGCGTCACCGACCTTTTCCGGGATGATCCAGATCTGGAAGATCCGCGTGTCGACCTTCTCCAGGTTGTACTCGCTGTGGACAATGCCGCTGCCAGCGCTCATGACTTGCACATCGCCGGCCTCGGTTCGGCCCTTGTTGCCCAAACTGTCCTGATGGGTGATGGCGCCTTCGCGAACGTAGGTGATGATCTCCATGTCACGGTGCGGGTGCGGTGGGAAGCCTGCGCCGGCGGCGATCAGGTCGTCGTTCCACACGCGCAGGTTGCCCCAGTGCATGCGTGCCGGGTCATGGTACTCGGCGAAGGAGAAATGATGATGGGCGTCGAGCCAGCCGTGGTTGGCGTGGCCAAGGCTTTCGAAGGGCCGTAGTTGCAGCATGGTGGTGTTCCTCTGATTCGGTGGAATGAGGCCATGATGCGCGACTTAAATATCGATAAAAAGCGTAAATATCGGCTCTTAAGTATCTATAAATACGATATTTAATTATGCGACTCCGCATGCGGTTCATCGCCTAATCCCATGATCCATAAGCATTCGCTGGAACTTTTACGCGGATGAGGCGAACATGCCGGCTGTTCTGATTTTCAATGGAGTGACCGTGCCGCACGAGCATCCCCGGGCCCCGGCCGACCTGACCCCTCCCGCCCAGTTGCCCTGGCTGCGCCGCCTGGCCGCCCGCCTGTTGGGGCGGGGCCTGTCACGCCTGCAGGCGCAGCACCGCGATTCCTGGTTCCTCGGCCACGCCACGGGGCAGCGCAACGGCCATGCCGATGGCTTGCGTGAGGGCTACGAGCAGGGTCGGGTCGCTGGATTCGAGGCTGGGCGCCAGGTTCTGGTGATCCGCGATGCCCGCCCGGAGAATGCCGGTGTACCCGGGCAGGACGACAACCTGTTCGACGACTGGCGCCTGCCGCTGACTGCCGAGCTGAAAAAGCGCTTCAAGGCTGATGTCGCCAGGCGTCTGCCTGCCGAGGCGCAACCGAGCGCGGCGCAATGGAAGCTGATCTTCAGCGACACACCCTCGACCTGCGTCGTGGCCGGCGCCGGGGCCGGCAAGTCGACCTCGCTGGTGCTGCGCATCCTGCTGCTGCGTCACTACCTGGGCTTCGAGCTCGATGCCCTGACCGTGGTGACCTTCACCCGCGAGTCGCGCCGTGACTTCATCCAGCGCCTGCTGCAGGTGTTTGCCCTGTGGCAGCTCGAGCTGTCGCCTGCCCAGGGGCGGGAGCTGGTGCGCACTTTCCATTCACGCATCCTGCCGTTGGTGCGCAGCTTGCCAGGCTTCGCCCAGGTGCGGGCGTTCGAGACCCTGGGCAACGAGATGCCCGCAGGCGGCGAGGCAAACGCTGACAGCAACCCGTTCGACCTGCGCCTGAACGATGCCCAGCGTCAGCAGCTCAACCAGTGCTACAGCGAGCTGCTGGGCCAGAGCCCGCGGTTTGCCCAGCTGGTCGGCGCGTTGCGCCAGGAAGCACTGCTGCTCAAGCCGATGGACCCGGATCATCCGGATGTGCACAAGCGTGTGCAGGTCACCCAGCTGGCCGCCCAGCGCGACGAGGAACTGTGCGATGTGATCGAGGACCTGTGGTTCGCCGCCGGTGCCTGGCCGATCAAGGGTATCGAACCCTGCCGTGATACGGTGCAGATCCGCGGTAGCCGTTTTCATGTCCATGGCCGCCTGGAAGGGCTGGACGCCTGGGTGGTACTGGGCTTCGACCCGTCCGAAAGTGCCCAGTACCAGCGCCCGGGCGCCAAGCTGGCGGTGCGCGCGGAATGGGCGGTAAAGCGGACCCTGTTTCAAGCTTTCTGTGATAAGCCATTGATATGGCTTGATAATTACTCTTCGGCAAAACGGCTTGCAACGTCCTTGGCGGGGGATGCCGTGGCCGGCCCGGGCTTCGAGTACAAGGTCAAGGGCGAGCTGGCCCCGGCGCCGTTGCTCGACGCCTTCGTCACCGCTGCGAGCTTCATCGAGAACCTCGGCCTGGACGTCAACAACGCCGTGGCCGCCATGAGTTTCCCTTCTGGCGATAGCGACGCGGCATTCTTCGAGGCCCTCGCGCTGTTCTGGAAGGCACTGGAAGCACACCTGTTGGCGCAGTCGCCGCCGGTGATGACCTACAACCGCATGTTCGCCCTGTTCGGCGAGAACAACCCGGAGAACCTCGGGTTGCTGCCCGCCCCCTTGCTGCGCCCAATGGCGCACCTGATGATCGACGAGTTCCAGGACGTCTCGCCGCAGATCGTCAGCTGGCTGCGTGCCTGCCTCGCCGAAATCCGCCGCCGTGGGCCGGCCATGCACAGCGGGCGGGTGGCGCAACATTCATCGCTGATGTGCGTGGGCGATGACTGGCAGTCGATCTATGGTTGGCGCGGCAGCTCGCCGAAGTACTTCATGGAGTTCACCAAGGCCTTCCCGTCACCGGCCAACACGCGGGTGATGCTGGTGGAGAACTACCGCAGCCAGCAGTACATCATCGAGGCCGCCGAGCATCTGGTCAAAGGCGCGCCGGCCATCACCGGCAAGAAGGCCAGGGCCAGCGGGCTGGCGGCCGAGCTGCCGTTGTCGCCGGTGAAGGTTTTCGACCGGGACGAGGCGGCACTGGCCGAAACCGTGATCGAGCATTATCAGCGGGGTGAAACGGTCATGATGCTGTTTCGAAAGGAAAGTGATAAGTTATTGATTGAAAAGTATTTATTACCAATAGTTAAAGTTGATTCTAGCTTTCCGCCCGGCCAGCGCCGCCTGCGTCAGCTGACCTATCACAGCGCCAAGGGACTGCAAGCAGATGCGGTGTTCATGCTCGGCGATTGCCACTACCTGACCAGCTCGCCCTACAAGAACCAGGCGTATCGCCTGGCCGGCTTGGGCAAGCCAGGGGACGCCCAGGCGTTCGATACGGCGCAGAAGGAAGAGGTGCAGCGCCTTGCCTACGTGGCGGTGACGCGTGCGGTTCGGCACTGTTACTGGCACGTGGAACGAGCCAGCGGCGAGGCTGCCGCGCAGCCGCGTGCGTCAAGCCAGGTACAGGGGCGGCAGGCCTTCTTCGAAGACCTGCGCGGCCAGTAGGCTCAGTTGTTGGGGTCGCGGCGGCGGGTCAGGCGCAGATAGAGGGCGTCTTCGTCCTGTTCCAGGCCCAGCGCCATGCGGTTCATACCCGCGACGTAGCGGTCGCTGGAAATGGGCTCGCGCAGGGGCTGGCCATCCTCGGCCAGCGGGCTGCGGCCCAGGGCCTGGGTCAGCGCTTCGATCACCGGCGGCTCGAGCGGGCCGTCGAGGTCGTTGCCGTCGAGGTAGTCCAGGCCTGCGTCCCAGCGCTTTCTGAGCACCTCGAAATGGGCACTGTGTTCCCGGCGCAGCAGGCGCCGCCAGCTCGGTTGCCGGGCGATCCACTGGCGGCGTGCCCCGGCGTCATGGTCCTGGGCATCGACCTCATCGTGCACCGCTTCCTCGGTCCTCGCGGAAATTTCAGCCGTGTGCCGGTACAACATGGCCTGCTGGGGGTCGGGGAAGTCCAGCCGGCTGGCCAGGCCGCTGCGCAGGGCGAGGCGGATCTCGATCAGGTCCAGGCCTTCACCAAGACCATTGTGCAGCACGTCGTCGGACAATGTGTCGACGTGATGCAGGGGCGGCAGCACGGGTCTGGCGCCGCGCTCGGCCGGCGGCCGGGTGGTCCAGGCATCCAGTGCGTGCAGGGCATTGCGCCGGGCCACGCGGGCGTTGAACACCTCCTGGGCCAGCCTGTTCACCTGGTCGCGGCGGAACAGGCGGCGGAAGAACTGGAACAGCGGTGGCGTGGCTACCTCTGCGCCTGCGGCTTCATCATAGGCCATCACTTCGATTTGCAAGGTGCCGAAACCATCGGCCCCGGCATCGCCACAGCTCACCGGGAACTCGCCGGCCACTTCGTCCAGGCGTGCGCGCAGTCGGGTACTGGCGCTTGCGCGCTCGAGCAGTGTCCATACTTGTCGGGCAAATGCTCGGGGCTGGCGACGGGCACTGGCCGACATACCCGCCTGTTCGACGACCTGGCGCAGGCTGGCATTGCCGTCTGCGTCGAACAGCGCTTCCCAGGTTGCCCGCTGTTGCCGGCTGGCGTTTTGCAACCAGTCGATTCGCGCTGGTGGCGCGCTGGCGTCGATGCCCTCGACACGTTGTTCGACCGACGCGCCGACAATCTGCAGGCTTTCGCGGGTGGCCTCGTCCAACGGGTTGTAGTTGAACCGCCAGCGGTACTGCGCACGCCTGGCCAACAGTTCGCCCAGGTAGGGGGATGACAAGAGCGCGGGCAACCCCGGTACCTGGTCGATGTTGTTCATGCTCAGGTCCACCACCCGCAACATGCAGGGATTGCGTTGCATCAGGCCGCTCAAACCAGTGGGCCACTGGCGCAGTTGGCTGTTGTCCAGGCGCAAGGTGGCGAGGTTGTCCAGGTCAGCCAGGTTGGGGCTGACGGCGAGGGGATTGTTGCTCAGGAGCAGGTTGCGCAGTGTTCGCATCGAACTGAACGTATTCGCCGTGTCGGCGTCCAGCGCAATGCGATTGGCGCGCAGGTCCAGGGTTTCCAACGGCAGGCCGGTGAGCATTCGCAGGTCATGCAAGGTGAGCGTCATCCGATGATGTGGCATTTCCAGGCTACGCAGGTCTCGCAGCGTGGGGAGCACTTCATGGGCCACGGCGGGCAGCTCGCCCAGGTGCGTGCCGCTCAGGCGAAGCTCCTGTAACCGTGGGGCGTTGCGCAGTGCTTGCAGGACCGAGCTGACGCTTAATTGGGGGCTGTTTCGTACATCCACCCGCCTGAGCGATGGGAAGGCCTGGAGGAAGTCGGCGGGCATCTCGATCACATTGAGATTCTCCAGCGACAGCGTGGTGATGTGGTCGAAGCGTGCCGTGAGTGTCGGCAGGGCGTCGAGGGCGACATTCGAAAGGCTCAGCATGTCGCCATCGAGGCGTTGCCAGGCCCGAACGAGTTGGTCGGCGGTCCTGGTGTAATCAGCACCGACTTCCTCACCCCAGTCGTGGGCGCCTCTGGTAGCCCAGGCGTGAAGCTGGTCGTGCAGCGAGGACAGTTGGGTGCGCAGTGCCTGTATCTGTTCGGTCACACTTCCCCGGACACGCAGAGTGGCCAGCAACTGGCGGACCTCGCGACCGTTCATGCCGGGATACAGGGCATGCAGCTCGCGCTCTGCCCGTGAGGCGAATAAACCGGGGCTAAGGGGATATCCGTATCGCCCTTCGCTCAGGCGCAAGGGTGAGCGCCAGCCCGGCCGTACGGGTTGCTGGCCGAGCAGGCGTGCGGTCGCCGTGCGGTTGGCCAGTGCGGCGTGATAGCGCTGTTCGGGCGTCCATTGTGGGTGTGCGGCCAATAGGCTATCGCTGATGAGCCGGCTGTCGTCATTGGCCAGGCCGGGGCGATACAAGCCCAGAATCGCACGGTCCAGTCGGAACCGGGCTTGCATCAATCGCGCCTCTTCGGCCAGTCGCAGAGGAACCCGTCCGCTGTTCAGGGCTTGCCGTTCGGCGCTGTTGGCCGCGCCCACCAGCTCTTCGAGTGCTTGACTGGGCAGGCCGGGGAACGCGCGCCCGATCATCAGCGCCGGAGCGGAAGCTGGCGTGGCTGGATCGAGATGGAGGTCGGCCTTGATGCGCCGAATGGCGTCCTCAAGCAGCGCGGGAGGGCGCCGGCCATCGACGTGGACCTGTTCGAGCACACCGCGTTCCAGGTCGGTACTGTCGAGTACTGCAATCAGCTCCTCATCGGTCAAACCGTTGGCAAGCGGGCCTAGCCGGCGCATCAGCTTGACCCGTCCCCAGTCCTGTGGCCGCTCGTGCGCCATGCGCCAGGCCCCTCTGCCATTGCCGTGCAGCCGTGGCTGATAGGCCCGTGGGTCGGCCGGGTGCACAACATGCCAGTGCCCCTCAGGGTCTTGGCGAATCTCGTGAAGCGTATTGTCCAGGTCGACGAAATGCCGGTCGTCATGGCGGAAGATGCCTTGCTCGTCCGGCTGCAGGTCCGCCGGCAACTCGACTGGGCTGCGGTACTGCTCGAGCTGGGGGTGCCATAGCAGCTTCTCGCCATCCAGCCAGACACTTTGCATCCAGTCGACAAAGCCGGAGGCCTTGGCCAGCTTGGTAACACCGGCAATGGCGGCCACGCTGCCCAGGTTGACCAGCAGCGACTCGACCTGGTTCACCGCTTCGGCGTTGTCACCTTCAGACCAGGATTCGAAACCGTGGAAAATGCTCGCCATGACCTGGCCCGCACCCACGGCTAGCATGGCAACGTCCAGGCCGGGGACGAACATGGCCGCCACCCCGAGCAGGGTGAGGCCACGCTCGCCCCACAACGCCAGGCGCTCACGCCTGGCCTTGGCATCGATGTCCGCCGTTGGCACCGCGACGCGGCGCGCGTCCTCCTGCAGGCGTTGGACATGGTCATTGAACAGCTTGGGCCATACCGGAAAGGCGACCGCGACCGCATGGATCGCCAGTGCCGGGAAGCGGGTGGGACGGGGCGTATCCTGCTCCTGTCGCGAAAGGGTGGCCTGTAACCCTTGCCAGGGATGTGTGCCGGGCTCGGTTTCAGCGAAGGCGGGGGACGGTGTTTCCAGCGGGCTCAAGCCACCCGCGGTGGCTTCGAACAGTCTGGCCTTGAGCTTGCTCGCCATTTGCGGGCGGTCCTTCAGGGCGACATGCTCCAGGAAGCGTTCGCGGTAGGCGGGTTCCAGCAAGCGGCGGCGCAGGTACCTGCCGAAGGCCAGCAGGTTGTTGAACTCCTGCACCGGTTGCGCGTCGTCGAAAGGCAGGTAGGCGATGCACGATGGCGTGGACTGCCTGGTGGATGTCAACAGCAACAGATCGTGCAGCTGGATGTCCAGCATGCGCAAGACCGCTACTTTGGCCGGTATTCCTCGGTAGCATGGTATCGAGCCCGTGCTACACAGCTGTTGCAGGGACTGGAGGCCGTCGTCTGTCAGGAGTCCGCGCATTCGCGCGATCAGCGCCTGTACTGTGAGCTCATCGCGGCGAGCCTGGCCCCACAGGGCGCGCAGCAGCGCTTCACGCTGGCCGCCGTAGATATCCTGCAGGTGCTCCTGATAGCGCCGACCCAGGTCGAGTGCACGGCAGTGGGTGACAAACGCAGTGGTGCTCAGGCCGGGTAGTGCGCTGCTGTCGTCGACACTGACTTGCAGGGTGCTGAAAGGGCCGACCTCGGTCATGCCTTCAAAATTGTGCAGGGCCGCCTCGAGCAGGCTGGTGAGGCTGGCTGTGCCGACAGGTTCCTCGATCGAGGCCGGTGTGCGGGGGACATGATGGGAAGCGTCCGGGTCGGGGAATTCACCGCCCAGGCTCGACGTGAATGGCTGATGCCTGAACTGGGCCTGCGTCAGCGCCACCTGAATGCCCAGCCGTGCCTGCAGCAGCGGCTCGCAGAACTCGGTGATGCCGCGCAAACCTTGTAGTGCCTTGGCCAGCGCCTGATGGCTCGTCGTGCGCTGCTTGATGGCCTGGCGCAGCTCGGCCTGCCGGGCGGCCGAGGCCTGGGCGAACCAGGGGGCGATTTGCCCGTCCTGCTCGACATGCTCGCGGTGGGCGCGCCGCAGCAGTCGACTGGCGTGGTGGGGGTGCAAGTGTCTGGTCCAGCCCGGCAGGCTGCGCAGGATCTGTTGCTGGTGGTAGGGCGGTTCGCTGTGGTGCATGGTCACATTCCAAAAGATGGGAGCGGCCATTCAAGGGCAGGGGGTGGCGCGTGGGGCGGTACATGATTGTCGCCGCCACCAGGGCAATGGCTGACACGTACACGGCCGTTTGCCCCACAGCGGCTGCTGTGTACCCGCCGTCGGTCATTGACGCCAACGACCTAGGGTGTCTTCACAGGTCGGCTGCTATGGTCTAGGCAAAGCCTGATCGTGGAGCTTCGCCATGCCAGCTTTCGCCGTACTACGCATCGACCATGTCGTTCTGCGCGTCAGCGACCTGACTCGCAGCCTGGCTTTCTATCACGAGCTGCTCGGCTGCCCGGTGCGCAAGCGCCGGGACACGCTGGGGATGATCCACCTCGGCGCCGGTGATGGTCTGATCGACCTGGTGGCAGTCGACGGCCCGCTTGGGCGCCAGGGCGGCGACGCGCCCGGCCAGTGTGGGCATAATGTCGATCATGTGTGCCTGCGCATCGAGCCGTTCGACGAGCAGGCGCTGAGCCTAATGCTGGGCGAGGCCGGGGTCAGGGTGGAGGCTGCCGAGAAGCGCTACGGGGCCGAGGGTGAGGGCATGTCGCTGTACTGCTTCGACCCGGACGGCAACCGGGTCGAGCTCAAGGGGCCGCCAATGCCGGTTGAAACCTAGGCCTCGCCCGTCCCCAGCAGCAACCCAACTTGCTGGCGCCTTGGCAAGCGTCGCACCACCAGCTGGTGCGAGCGGCGCAGCAGGTCGCTCAGCTCGTCGCGGCCCATGGGGTAGGGTGGCAGCATGCTGATCCACTTCGCCCGTGCCAGATAGGGGGCTGGGCGCACACCAGGACGGTCGCAATAGCCCAGGAACAACTCATCGGCCACCTTGAACGACAGGCCCGCGCCGCCCAGGTCCTGCACGGCGAACATCTTGTTGCCTGCCACCGAGAACACGCGGATGCCTCCCCATTTGTAGTCTTCCTGTGCGCCCGGCAGGGCCAGGCACAGCGCGGCCACTTGCTCCTCGGTCATCCTTTTCTCAGACATAACGCTCTCCACAGGCCTCGAACGAGGTCGCCAGGTGATCGATCCATGCGCGTACCGCCGGCAGCAGGCCGCGCCGGTGTGGGTAGACCGCCTGCAGGTAGCCGCCAGGCAGGGACCAGTCTGGCAGCAGGCGCACCAGTTCGCCACGGGCCAGTTCCTCCTCGCAGAACATTGACGGCAGGGCGGTGAAACCCAGGCCGGTGCGTACCGCCGCATTGCGCACGACGAAGTCGTCGATGGCCAGGCGCGGCTCCAGGGCAACTTCCTCCTGCCGGCCGTTGGGGCCATGAAGGCGAAAATGCACCAGTCGGTCGGCCTCGGCGGCGCCCAGCACCGGAAGGGTCGCCAGCTGTGCGGGCTCGCGGATATGGTCGGCAAAACCTGGCGCGGCCACCAGTTGCATCTGCGCCTGGCGCAGGCGCCTGGTGACCAGGGCGGGGTCCTCATCACCCAGGTCGCGCACGCGCAGGGCCACGTCGATGCCTTCGGAGATCAGGTCGACCCGGCGGTTGAGCAGCACCATGTCCAATTGCACCAAGGGGTACTGGGCAAGGAAGCGGCTGATGATATCCGGCAGGAATGCATGGGCCAGGGCAACGGGGCACGATACCCGCAACCGCCCCCTGGGCTCGCTGGACATGCTGGCCACCACTTCATCGGCCATCTCCGCCTCCAGCAGCATCGCCTGGCAGTGGCTCAGGTAGCGCTCGCCCACGGCGGTCAGTTTGAGTTGCCGGGTGGTGCGCTGCAGCAGGCGCGTGCCCAGGCGCTCCTCCAGCTCGGCGATGCGCCGCGACAGGCGCGACTTGGGGATGCCCAGCTGGCGCCCGGCGGCAGCGAAGCCACCGGCTTCGACCACCCGGGCGAAGTAGAAGAGGTCGTTAAGGTCTTGCATTTGACAGCCCCATTGTTCCATCAGTGGAACAAACTAACGCATTTTTGCCGACTTATCAGCTATTCGCTGTGTCGGTAGGATTCTCTCCATCGTGATCGCCCACCGCCGCGGTCTTCATTCACAGGAGAGACCCATGAAACTGTTGCATATCGATTCGAGCATCCTGGGCGACAATTCCGCCTCCCGCCAACTGAGCCGCGAAGTCGTCGAAGCCTGGAAGGCCGCCGACCCGAGCATCGAAGTGGTTTACCGCGACCTGGCCAGCGACGCCATCAGCCACTTCTCCGCCGCTACCCTGGTGGCCGCCGGTACCCCCGAGGAAATGCGCGATGCCGCCCAGGCTCATGAAGCCAGCCTCAGCGCCGAAACATTGGCAGAATTCCTCGCCGCCGACGCGGTGGTGATTGGTGCGCCGATGTACAACTTCACCGTGCCGACCCAGCTCAAGGCCTGGATCGACCGCGTGGCGGTAGCCGGCCAGACTTTCCGCTACACCGAAGCCGGCCCGCAAGGCCTGTGCGGTGACAAGAAAGTGATCCTGGTGTCCACCGCCGGTGGCCTGCACCAGGGCCAGCCGACCGGCGTTGGCCATGAGGACTTCCTCAAGGTGTTCCTCGGCTTCATCGGCATCACCGACCTGGAAATCGTCCGCGCCCATGGCCTGGCCTACGGCCCGGAGCACCGCGCCAAGGCCATCGATGCCGCCCAGGCGCAGATTGCAGGTGAGCTGTTCGCTGCCGCCTGATCGATGCCATCGACTGAAAGCCGGCTGTCGCCTCGTGCGCCAGCCGGCTTTTTTCATCCAGTTTTCATGTGTCGCCAGCGCACCGGGCTCTATGCTGGCATCCATACCCGTGTACCGCGCAGTGCCTTGAACCTGGGAGCGCCCTGCGATGAAGCGAACCCGCCTGCTGATGGCGCTATTACTGCTGGGCGGCCTGTTGGCCCGCGCCGATGCAGCGTCGTGGGTGGCCGGATTGCACCGGCTGACCCTGGTCGATCCGGTGGACGCCAAACCCATGCAGGCCCTGGCGTTCTACCCCTCCGGCGGCGAAGCGCACCCGGTGCGCATCGAGGGCTACCAGACCCGTGTCGCCGAAGAGGCGCCGGTAGCCATGGGCCAGTTCCCGCTGCTGGTGATCTCCCACGGTAACACCGGCAGCCCGATGGCCCTGCATGACCTGGCCAACGGCCTGGCCCGACAGGGCTTCGTGGTGGTGGCGGTGGTCCATCCCGGCGACAACAACCGCGACCATAGCCGCCTGGGCACCCTCAGCAACCTCTATGGCCGGCCGCTGCAGATCAGCGCCGCGATCACTGCGGCGCGAAACGACAGGCTGCTCGCGCCGTACCTGAATGATGGCAAGGTCGGAGTGATTGGCTATTCCGCCGGTGGCGAAACCGCGCTGATCCTTTCTGGCGCGCGACCCGACCTCGAACGCCTGCGCCGCTACTGCGAGCAACGCCCCGGTGACGCCGACGCCTGCAAGACCCATGGCGTGCTGATCGCCGACCACAGTGAACTGGCGCCCCGCGCCGACGCCAGGGTGGGCGCGGTCATGCTGATGGCGCCGCTGAGCCTGATGTTCGGTCGCCACGCCCTGGCCGGCGTGCAGGTGCCGGCGCTGATCTACAGCGGCGACAATGACCAATTACTGGCCCTGGAGCACAACGCCGATGCCCTGGCGCGCAAGCTGCCGGTAACACCTGACTACCGCCTGCTGACCGGTGCCGGGCATTTCGTGTTCATGGCCCCCTGCGACGAAGAGCAACACCAGCGCATGCCGGTGCTGTGCAAGGACGCCGAGGGTGTCGACCGTCGACATATCCATCGCTCGCTGCGCAGCGAGACCACGGCCTTCTTCAGCCAGGCACTGGGTGCACCGGAGCCCGCCGAACGTTCAGCCGCGGCGGGCCAGCAACAGGGTCAGGCCCACCCCTGACAGGGCGAGCAGGGCGGCGAAAGCGAAGATCGAGGCATACCCCAGGTGTACTGCCACCGCGCCCATCACCGGGCCGGCGATGGCCAGTGCAAGGTCGAAGAACACCGCGTAGGCGCCCAGCCCGGCGCCACGGCTGCTGCTGGGCACCTGGCGGATCGCCTCGACCCCCAGGGCCGGGTATACCAGCGACAGGCCGAAGCCGGTCAGCCCGGCACCGAGCATCGCCCACAGCGGCGAGGGTGCCAGCCATAGCATAGTCAAGCCCAGGACCTCGGTGGCCATGCAGACAATGGCCACGTTGTAGCCGCCGAAGCGGTTGACCGCGTTGACGAACAGCAGCCGCGACAGGATGAAGCACAGGCCGAAGGCGCTCAGGCACCAGGCTGCGCCGACCCAGCCGCGTTCCAGGTAGTACAAGGTGACGAAGGTAGTCAGGGTGCCGTAGCCGATCGACGCCAGGGTCAGCCCCAGGCCGCAGGGCGCCACCCGTCCGAACGCCGACCAGAACGGCAACCGCTCACCCCGCACCACCACCACGTCAGGTCGCGTGCGCAGCACCAGCAGGGCCAGCAGCGCCAGTCCCAGCAGCGCTGGCCCGAGCACGGCGAAGCTCAGGCCGTCCACCAGCAGCACGCCAGCGGGCGCGCCGATGGCGATGGCGCCATAGGAGGCAATGCCATTCCAGGAAATGACCCGGGCGGTATGCTCCGGCCCCACCTGGCCGATCCCCCAGCTCAGGGTCGCAACGCCGATCAGCCCCTGGGCGATGCCTAGCAGCAGCCTGCCGCCCAACAGCAGCGCCAGGCTCAGCCAGGGCAGGGCGAGGGCCCAGGCCGACAGTAGGGTCAGTACGCCGCAGCCGGCGATGCCGTACAGGCCATAGCGGATGGCGCGCTTGCCGCCCAGTGTGTCTGCCACTCGCCCGGCAAAAGGTCGGCTGAGCAGGGTGGCCAGGTACTGCAGGCCGATAGTCAGGCCAGCGATCACCGCGCCGAAACCCAGCTGATCGTGCACATGGCCAGGCAGCACCGCGATCGGCAGGCCGATGCAGAGGAAGGCGATGAAGGTGTAGAAGACGATCGAGAGGATCTGCAGGGTGACACTGGAAGCGTGAGGGGCTGTCATGGGCTCGTTCGCGGGCGGGCGGTGGGGCTGTGCCCATCATGGCTGCGGCGAGAGGGAAAAGGAAGCAGGCTAACTAATTAAACGCAGCGCGGGGCAAGCCTGCTCCTGCGAATGCCGCGAAGGCATTGCAGGAGCGGGTTTGCCCCGCGATGAGGATGACTCAGCGTTGGATCAGACCACTACACCCTGGCTGCGCAGGTAGTCGTCATAGGTGCCGCTGAAGTCCACCACGCCTTCGGGCGTCAGCTCGATGATGCGGGTGGCCAGCGACGACACGAATTCACGGTCGTGGCTGACGAACAGCAGCGTGCCCGGGTAGTTTTCCAGCGCCAGGTTCAGCGCCTCGATCGATTCCATGTCCAGGTGGTTGGTCGGTTCGTCCATCACCAGTACGTTGGGCTTTTGCAGGATCAGCTTGCCGAACAGCATGCGGCCTTGTTCACCACCGGAGATCACCTTCACCGACTTGAGGATCTCGTCGTTGGAGAACAGCATGCGCCCCAGGGTGCCGCGGATAACCTGCTCGCCGCTGGTCCACTGGCCCATCCAGTCGAACAGCGTCACGTCGTCCTCGAAATCGTGGGCGTGGTCCTGGGCGTAGTAGCCCACTTCGGCGCTGTCGGTCCACTTCACCGCGCCCGCGTCCGGCTTCATTTCGCCGACCAGGGTGCGCAGCAGGGTGGTCTTGCCGATACCGTTGGGGCCAATGATCGCCACGCGCTCGCCGGCTTCGATGGTGAAACTGAAGTCCTTGAACAGCACCTTGTCGTCGAAGGCCTTGGCCATTTTCTCGACGATCACCGCCTGGCGGTGCAGCTTTTTTGTCTGCTCGAAGCGGATGAACGGGCTGACACGGCTCGATGGCTTGACCTCGGCCAGCTGGATCTTGTCGATCTGCTTGGCGCGCGAGGTGGCCTGCTTGGCCTTGGAGGCGTTGGCCGAGAAGCGGCTGACGAAGGTCTGCAGCTCGGCGATCTGGGCCTTTTTCTTGGCGTTGTCCGACAGCAGTTGCTCGCGCGACTGGGTGGCCGCGGTCATGTACTCGTCGTAGTTGCCCGGGAACAGGCGCAGCTCACCGTAGTCCAGGTCGGCCATGTGGGTGCAGACGCTGTTGAGGAAGTGACGGTCGTGGGAAATGATGATCATGGTGCTGTTGCGCGCCGTGAGGATCGTTTCCAGCCAGCGGATGGTGTTGATGTCCAGGTGGTTGGTCGGTTCGTCGAGCAGCAGCACGTCCGGGTCGGAGAACAGCGCCTGGGCCAGCAGCACGCGCAGTTTCCAGCCTGGCGCCACTTCGCTCATCGGGCCGAAGTGCTGTTCCAGGGGAATGCCCAGGCCCAGCAGCAGCTCGCCGGCGCGGGATTCGGCGGTGTAGCCGTCCATCTCGGCGAACTCGGTTTCCAGCTCGGCGACGGCCATGCCGTCTTCCTCGGTCATTTCCGGCAGCGAGTAGATGCGATCACGCTCGGCCTTGACCTTCCACAACTGCTCGTGGCCCATGATCACGGTGTCGATCACGGCGAACTCTTCGTAGGCGAACTGATCCTGGCGCAGCTTGCCCAGGCGGGTGTTGGGCTCGAGCATCACCTGGCCGCCGGACGGCTCCAGGTCGCCACCGAGGATCTTCATGAAGGTCGACTTGCCACAACCGTTGGCGCCGATCAGGCCGTAGCGGTTGCCGTTGTTGAATTTGACCGAGACGTTTTCGAACAGGGGCTTGGAGCCGAACTGCATGGTGATGTTAGCGGTGGAGATCAAAGCGCTTACCTATCAGTAACTTACGCGGCTGGATTCTCGGCTGATACCAATTTGATACCAATCTTGAGCTTTTCCAGCTCGCTCCAGTCGGAGCTTGAGTTGAGCCAACGCGCATACGTCGACAGCAGCATTTGCACGCTGTGACCCAGCTGTTGGGCGATAAAATGCGGGGTTGAGGCCAGACATTAAGCATATTGTCGCATAGGTGTGACGACAGTTGTATGGGGCCTCCTTCTGATCCCCGGCTCATTCAGCACCGGAACCCGCTGTTTGTGCACGTCCGACGTCTGTTTGACGTTCTCGCTTCCCTTTGACGGGGAAACACGTAGGGCGTTTTGGCCGCTAATCTCTTCCCTGGCTTTCGCAGCTCGGCGTACTCCCTGTCGTACTGCAGCGCGCCAAGCCCTCTGGTTCAGCAAAACGAACCTATCCCTGCCTGTCTGCGTCCTTTCCTCAACCTCGCACAAGGCCTTGGCGATGGTCCGCTCGATGCGAGATGCCAGCTCGGCGTTTACCTCTGCCTTGGCCAGGCCCTCAGCGGTGCCCTTGGTACGGTGCAGGGCCTCGTAGCGACGGAGTGTCGCTTGCATCACGGGCGGCGGCGCGGCCGCCTGAACGGCTTAGGCTCTGTATGAAAAGCCTTGATACTCGGTGATGCTGCGTTGAAAACAGCCTCGGAATGCTCATTTACAACCCGTAAAGTCGGGCGCGACTCCGACCGTTCCTCGGCTGTTTTCGCCTTGCCTGACCTTCGTCTCAAGACTTTTCATACAGACCCTAGGATAGTCTTGCTGCACAGGCGGTGCAGAAACATGGTGGATCCTCGCCGGGTCGGCGTTATCGTTGAATAGGGGAAGGTGCTGGCGCGCAGCGCCGGAGGGTCAGGCGGCTTTGCCCTCCGTGCTGGTGGCGGCGTGGTGGTGAATGAACTTTTTAGGGCAACGTCGTCTACATTGGAGGGGGGGGCCCTTTTTATGAGAGAACGGACATGCTCAAATCAAAAACCTTGATCTCATTGCTCGCAAGTGCTGCCCTTGTTACGGGCTCAATAAGTGCCGCTGCTGATCCCGGCAATGGAAAAGGGCAGGGGCACGGAAAGGGTAACTCGCAGAATATTCAAGGCTATGGGGCAGAGGGCGGCGGGGCGAAGGGAAAGAGTTCAGGGCATAATGGCTGGGATGACGGCCCAAGAATTGATCGTGGCAGCGTCCTAAACGTACTGAGCAGTTACCACAACTACTGGAGTCCAGGGCCAGCCTTGCCGCCCGGCATCCAGAAGAATTTAGCACGAGGAAAACCGCTCCCTCCTGGCATCGCGAAAAAGCTCGATGGCAGACTTCTGGGGCATCTGCCGCGCTACGATGGTTATGAGTGGCAACAGGTCGGAACGGACTTAATTCTCGTTGCGATTACCACCGGCATAATCTACGAGGTGCTCAATGGGGCGTTGGACTAGGTGCGAGGTATCGCGACAAAGATCACGGAAATGATGCAAGGCTTGGCTATCACCTGGCTGTAGTAGAGTTTGACCTCTTACACGCCCCCGACATACACCGAACTCAGTGATGGTCGGCTTACTGGCGGCTTCACCACGGTAAGCCTTTCAGGCCCGGTGGCCCGCTGGTCATCTTGTATTCGGACGACCGTGGATGCGCAGGGCAAAGTGGCATGCAGAATGACTGGCACTGTGCAGCATGCCAGTCACTCTGCAGTTGACAACTACTGCTGGTATTACATGTTGTTTACTGCGTATAGCGGGTTAAGGGTTTGGCCGTGGTCTTTAACAATGTTGTCTTCAACAACTATCTTGCTGGTTTGGGATATGTAGTAGGTTTTTACCTGGGATTTCATTTTTACCGCCATCAAGTACCCTCTTGCGTCGCTGCGGTCCCAGGTATCAGATTCCCCTTGAGCTATCGAGTAGTAACTGTCATTGCCGTCGTTACGCCATGCACTCACTGCAATGTCAATCGATGTGCTTGCGCCATTGGTGATCGTGAGCTTCATATTTTAAGTCCCTTTGGGTTGTAGATTCCATGAGTCGGCTCCCTATTTGGAATTTGCAGACTTGCCACTGCTACTTGTGATTAGTAGTTAGGTTAGCTCATGGGACTGTAAGAAAAGTCATGCCTTTTTCCAGTATGGGTTGTTGTGCTACGCAGTTAAGACCATGAAATAATTAAAGCAAGTAGTTCGATGGCTTTTTCCAGTTCCGAAATTTGACCTATTTACTCGCACGGGCTGATGCTCAAGCGTGAACAAGGCTTGCTTTACAGGGAAGTGCAGGGGCACGAGCCAAGGGGCGGCACGTTGGGGGTGACAAGGACTTCCAAAGCCGAACTGAAACCGCAGGCTTCCTTTGATGGTGGCATGTTGCTACATTGCGCGCCGCCCATTTCCAAGGATTGATGCTCGATATGAAACACGTTATTTTTCTGGCACTTATCGCTGCTAGCGCCACTCTGAGCGGCTGCGTTGTCCAGAGCTCGTACAGCAAGACCATTTCCGTCACCAAAGATGCCCAGGGAAAGGTCGTGCAGACCGTTGAAACCGAGACTGTGGTCCAGCCTGGCCAGGGCTACCCAATGCGTCTTCAGTTGATCAAAGGCATTCAGACAAACTGATCCCGCGCCTCAGGCAGAGAGCCCGCCATCTGGCGTAATGCTGTTCACTTAAGCATTTGAGTCCAAGCCGGGGTTTCTAGAAAATCCGATACCAGGCCCCTGGTATCGGATTTTTTATGCCCATTCAGCAGCAATTGCTAGACCTCGGCGATCTCTTCAACTTCTCCGACCTCAGCACGTTCACCCAGAATATCCCTGTTGAATGGGTCGCCAGTGCGCTCAATCTCTCGACACAAGCCACTATCCGGCGGCGGCGCCTGCCGAGCGATCAGGTGCTTTGGTTGGTGCTGGGCATGGCTCTGTTCCGCGATGAGCCTGTGCATGAGGTGGCCAGACGCCTAAATATCTGTGCTCAAGGCTTGGCCTCCGACCAGCTACTGGCGCGAAGCGGTGTGACTGAGGCGCGTAAGCGACTGGGAGCCGATCCAGTCGAGTCCTTGTTCCGCCAGACAGGCAAACAATGGGGCTCCGAGCGATACGAAGGTGATGACTGGAGCGGCTTGCAAGTATTCGCGGTGGACGGCGCATTGCTGCGAACGCCCGATTCGCCTGAGTTGCGAGAGCATTTCGGCTCGGGTAACACGGGCACCGAACGTCAGACACCGTTCCCAATGCTACGCCTCGTTGCACTGATGAATGTGCGCTCGCATGTGATCCTCGACGCCCAGCTCAGTCCCTACCGGGGCAGCGAGATGCGCCTGGCCGAAAGCTTCCTTGGACAAATTCCAGATGATTCGATCACGTTATTCGATAAGGGCTTTTGGGGCGCTGACCTGCTACTGAGCGTCGCTGAAGATGGTAGAAATCGTCACTGGTTGACGCCGGCTCGCAAGAATCTGGTCATGGAAGAGGTCGAGCGTTATGGCGAGCACGACCGGCGTGTTCGTATGAAGGTCTCCCCTCAGGCTCGCAAACGAAACCCGGATTTGCCCACGCACTGGGAAGTGCGTGAAGTCAGTTATGAAAGCCAGGGGCACGTCAGATCGCTGCTCACTTCATTGCCTGCCGACCGCTACAACGCGGACGCGGTAGCCGAGCTGTACCTGGAGCGCTGGGAGATCGAGTTGGGCTTCCGGGACATCAAAAGCTCCATGCAGCAGAATGCAGTGACGCTGCGCAGCAAGAAAGTCGAGCTGATTTATCAGGAGGTCTGGGGACTCCTGCTGGCTTACAACATCATCCGTCGTGAGGCTAGCCAAGCTGCTGTAGCCTTTGGCCGAACGCCTTCTGACATACGTTTCAAGCCGGCCTGCCAGTACATCGCCGTGCAGTTGATCGTCATGGCTGCGGCCAATCCGGTATCGGCTACGGGTAGAAGGTTGGCTGAGTTGCGGGGAGGTGTCGCGGGGATGTTTCTGGATCACCGTCCAAGGCCAACGCGGCCAAGGACGGTGAAGATTTCCAAAACCCGGTATCCGCTGGATCGTAAGGCTGCTCCGCTTAAGTGAACAGCATTACGCCATCTGGCGGGCTTTTTCGTCTGAAAGACATCCCAGGGTGATCGGTCGGCAGCACAGCTGCCGGGCGGTCACCTGCGCCTACGCATCCATTCATCCGCGACATCACCCATGGTGGAGGGCGCTCCGCTCTTGACCCAGGCCATGAAGGGCCGATCGAACTTGAACGCCGCGCCGCATTCACCGAGCAAAAATTGTCGGACTTTCTGCGTATTGCGGTAGTTCTTGTCGAGCAGGGTCGTGCGCGTGATAGGTCCTGCGTGCCAGTCGAAGTTCATTTCCACTACCTTGGATGGCCAGGTTCGCTGGAGCCTAGCATCACTTGTTGTGGTCTGGCGCCTCTCCGGCAGCCATGCGGTTTTCGCCGTGCCGGGCCCATCGTCACGGCTCAACGCCTTCAATTCGCTGGGCGGCAGGTGCACATGCAGCTGCCGACGGCGCTGCTGGATGATTTTCTGGATGCGTCTCATCGGGGCACACCTCGATTGGCATCCTTGCGTAGAGCCGGAGTGAGTGATCAGTAAGCGCCTGTTTGCGCGATAGCCTCACCACGTCTGACCAATGGACATGATCTTGAAGCGGGCAGGCTGGAACGGGAGTTGCTTGAGTCAAGCAAACCCACCAGGCGGGAGTGCAGACATGTTCCAGGATGACTTCTATTTCATGAGTTTCGTCGTGGCCGCCGTGCTGGCCGTGGATGTGGTGGCGGTCTTTATGTTCCTGCAGGCCAGCGCCTGATCCCCACGCCTGGGGATACGTCCCCTGAATCGGGGCCGGGCACAGAGTGATCGGGAATCCGTCTGCGCGAGAGATCGGACACCTGTGAGAATTGCGTTCGATCGAGGGTTTGTTTGTTGTTTGCATACTCGTTCGCGTGCTCCGCTTGTCCGCCAGCAGTGCCGACTTGCCTGGCGCTTGTAGACTCACCAGTGCTGTACGCAAATCCTACTCATAAGGAGCATGAGTCATGACACAGCAACAGGCTTTCAAAGAAGAACTGGCCGCCGATGTTCAGGTACCCCCAGGCTATACCTACCTGAGCAGCGGTCGTTGCGATGTGAAGGGCAAGGAAGGTGAGCGGGCCGGCGCGAACTTCGTCGAAGCGCAAATCCAGCAGTACAAATCCTTCATCCTCAGGACCACCGCCGGCGCGGGCACCTTCATGGTTCGCCTGGACTATTCCGGTGGCAGCGACAAGAACCTGCAGTACGTCAGCATCAATGACAGCTACTCCACCCAGGAGACCTTCAACATTCGCAGCGTTTCGATGAACAACCTGCGCGGTTTGTTCGCCGCGGGCAAGAGCTCGGCCAACCTGAGCTTCTATGTGTTCGGCAAAGCTTGATCGCGATTGATTGACCTGTCCGGGCTCCGGTCGATTGAGGGCCGGAGTTCCGCGGTCATGCGCATGTGCTAGATTCCCATGCCTCGCAGGCATCGCACGGCGATGTCGGTCCTGCCTGGTAGAAGGGAGCTGCGCCTTACCCATGTTCATCGACACGCCACGTCTTGTCCTGCGCCCCTGGGCCGAGCGGGACATCGAAGCCTTTGCCCTCGTCAACGCCGACCCCGAAGTCAGGCGCTATTACTACCCGGCAATACTGACGCCCGCTGAAACCCGCACGATGCTTGCCGAGTGCGATCGGCACCTGCAAACGCACGGTTTCGGCTTTGTCGCGGTCGAGCGCAAGGCGGATGGCGCGTTGGTCGGCGGGCTTGGCTTGTCCTCTACCGGGGACGAGATACCGGGCGGCCCGCATGTCGAAATCGGCTGGATCCTCGGGCGTGAACACTGGCGCAAGGGCTACGCATTCGAGGCGGCTAGTGCGTGCCTGGCCTACGCGTGGTCGACCCTTGGGTTGCGCCAGGTCATAGGCTACACCTCCAGCATCAACACACCCTCCAGGGCATTGATGCAGAGGCTGGGGATGCGTTCGGTTCCGAAGGAGGACTTCCTCGACGTGACGGTGCCTGAAGGCAATCCGTTGCGGCCGCACGTGCTCTACCGGATCGACCGGCCTACCCAGGTGATATAGCGAACCGGAATACCGCGCCGGTCACCCCGGGGCTAGGCTTGTAGATCGTAAGCAGACTATTAAAAAGGGTGGTAGCTGTGTGACTCTGTCCAGGGCATCCTGCTGGGGTGGTTGGAGTCTGTATGAATCGCTTGATGATGGCATTGGCTGCCAGCCTGCTGCTGGCTGGTTGCGCGCACGATCCCGATATCCGCGCCGGACGCGACAACACCTTCGGCGTGACCGCGAAAGCCCCGCCGGACTACCTGAACTGCGTCAAGGCCGAGCTTCCCGCCAACGCGACGACCTTTATCGTGCAGAACCAGGACGCCCTCGAGCTGTTTGTCGCCAGCACCGATCCGAACAAGGCCGACGGCCTGGTGAAGGTCCAGGGCTCCCCAGGGCGGCAACAATACTCCGCCTATCAACGCGATGCCTGGTATGACAAGGGGCGCCTGCTCGATGCCGCGCTGATGTGTTCGAGGGTATGATCGCAGCTTCGCGGGGCGCTGCCATTTGCGTCGTCCCGCGAAACGATCTTGTCCTACTTGATCCCGGCCTTATGCGCATCCCTTTCAAATAGACCGGAGGAGGGGCTTCAGGTGTCCGCCGCAAATCTTGCAGCGCCTATCAGATCGAGCGCCGCGCGGGCGGCGCTCGGTCTCAAGAACGCTGCAACTCTCACGTCGAACACCCGGAAAGGCATGGTGTTCTACGACTGACGCAGCCGCGCCATGCACAGCGCGTCGACAAACACCCCATCGCGCACGCCGTAGTCGCGCAACCGGCCTTCGACCTCGAAGCCGAACTTGCGATACAACGCCAATGCCGGTTCGTTGTCGGCGTAGACGGTCAGCTGGACCCGGCGCAGATTCATCCAGTTGTCGGCAATGTCGAGGATGGCCGTCATCAGGCGCGAGCCGACGCCCTTGCCTTGCCAGCCCTGGGCAACGCCCATGAGCAGCTCGCCCAGGTGCGCTTGGCGGATGCGCGTGCTCTGGTCCAGGCCGATATTGCCGATCACCTGGCCTTGGTGCACCGCCACCAGGCGGATCTGCCGGTCATGATAGGCGGCCAGGCGCTCGCGCCACACTTCGACGCCCTGGTAGGGCATCTGCAGCACCTGGCGGCACACCGCAGGTTCGTTGTAGAGCGCGGTGATACCGTGCAGGTGCTGCTCGGCAAAGCGTTCGATGACGATGTCGGGCGAGGCGTCGTTCACTGTGTTTCCGTCCTTTGAAAAACGAGTGGCGCCTCAGTGTACGAGGTAGCGCTTCGGGCTGGCCAGTGGCGATGGCTGGGCAAGAAAGCGGATGCGTGGCCGCGCCGCGATGGTTACAGTGCAGCGATTGTCATCCTGCCGGAGCCTGCCATGTCTTGTGCCTTCACCCTCATGCAATCGCCTGTCGGCACCCTGACCCTGGTGGCGCGGGGCGAGCGGCTGGCTGCCGTGCTGTGGGAGCACGAGCGGGAGAACCGGGTGCGCCTGGGCGAGCTGCATCGCGACGACCAGCACGGCGTGCTGCGCGAGACCGCCCGCCAGCTGGGCGAGTACTTCGCCGGGCAACGCCTGCGCTTTGAGCTGGACCTGGACTTTGCCGGGACCGCGTTCCAGCGTGAGGTGTGGGCGGCGCTGTTGACCATTCCCTTTGGTGAGACCCGCAGCTATGGCGAGATCGCCCGGCAAATCGGCAAGCCCGATGCGGTTCGGGCGGTGGGCGCGGCCAACGGCCGCAACCCGATCTCGATCATCGCGCCCTGCCACCGGGTGATCGGGGCCTCGGGCAGCCTCACCGGTTTCGCCGGTGGCTTGCCGGCCAAGCAGTATCTGCTGGCGCTGGAGGGGCGCCAGAGCCTGGCGCTGGATTTCTAGGCGTCAGCCGAGCCAGGCACAAAACACCGTCAACACCAGGGCCAGCACTGTGCCGGCAAACAGGCTGTAGTGGCGGTGGGCGCGGCGGGCGTGGGCCTCGACTTCGCGCAGATACTGCCCCGCAGGCGGGGCGTCCGGGCGATGGCGCAGGCCTTCGACGATATCGGCCAGGCGCCCGCGAATCAGGGTGCCCACCAGGTACCAGACACTGGCATAGCTGGCCAGGATCACTAGCGCATACTTCATGCGCACAGCTCCAGCGGCCATGCCTGGGCAGTGCCTGTCGCCGTATCGAGCAGTAGAAGGCCTGGTGCTGCATCACCGAGGCAGGCCAGCAGGTTACCTTCGGCATCCCAGGCCGCCGACTGCCCGGCCCCCACGTACTTGTCGGCGGGGCCGACGCAGTTGCTCATGATCACCGGCATGCGCAGCCGCCGGGCAACCTGCGGGTAGTGCGCCGCCCCTGCGCGGATACCTTCCTCGGTCTTGACCACGCTGACCAGGTAAAGGTCGGCGCCCTGGGCCTGGGCGTGCGCGGCGTGCTCGAGGAACATCGATTCATAGCAGATGGCTGGCGCCACCTGGTGGCTGCCGGCGGCGAACACCAGCGAGGTGCTGCCGGGCACGAAGTAGTCCAGTTCGTCGTCATGCAGGCGCTGCTTGGCATACACCAGCGGCGCCAGCTTCGGGCGCAGTACCAGCATGCCGATGCGCACGCCGGCCATGGTCGGCATGGGCAGACCGACCGCCGCCGTCACGCCGAAGCGGTCGCACGCCGCTTGCAGCGGTGCCAGTTGCGGCGAGTCGGCGGGCATGGCCAGTTGCCGGGCCAGCGTTGGTTCGTAGCCGGTCAAGGACAGTTCGGGGAACACCAGCAGTTCGGCGCCCAGGGCCGCGGCCTGTTCGATGGCGCGCAGATGGAGCGCGATGTTGGCGGCCAGATCGCCTTTGCTCAAAGCCAGCTGTACTGCGCAGATCTTCATGAAGCATCCGTCCTTGGCATGTCGTCGGCTGTCGAGGATACAATCGACGGCCGTTCCCTCCCAGTACCGATGTGTCGATTTCAAGGACGAAAACGCAATGACCCACGCCGCCGCCATACCCGCCGACTCGCTGATCGTCACGCATGCCGCGCAGGCGGGTTTTCGCCATTGTCGGGCAATTGAAATTGCGGACGACGGGCGGCCGGCCATGGCGCACTTCCTGCGCCTGATGACGAGCATGCCCGGCTGGATCGACACATTGATGGTGCTGCGCAACCGCCTGGTCGCGCTGCTCGGCCTCAAGGACCTGGGGCGCCTGACCGCCATCGACCCGGCCCGCGCCCCGGGCAGCTACCAGCCCGGAGAGCGGGTGGGGATTTTCACCCTGGTGGCCAATACCGAGGATGAGGTGCTGCTGGTTGACCGCGACCAGCACCTGGACGTGCACATCGCCCTGATGCGACGCCCGACGGCAGCGGGCCGTTGCGAGGTGCTGGTGAGCACCGTGGTGCGCACGCACAATCGGCTGGGCCGCCTGTACATGCTGCCGGTGGCGCCGTTCCATCGGCTGATCGCGCCCATCGCCCTGCGCCGCCTGGCGGTGTGACACTCAAGAGGGCGGCTGGGCGAAGCGCTGGCGGAACCAGTCGCCAAGCATGGCCTTCTCCGCATACAGCCGGTCGTTGTTGCCCAGCCGGCCGGGGCGGCTGAGGTACATCTTGTCGCTCAGGTGCTCCTGGGCCTTGAGCGCGGGCTGGCCGGGCTGTTGCAGGGTGTAGTCGAGGTCGATGCTGGGCCAGGTGACTTCGCGCATGAAGCGCACATCGTAGGCCTGGCTGTGCCAGGGCTCGAACTGGCCGGCCAGGTCGATGTCGCGGATGTCGATGACCAGTTGCTGGCCGGGCCGCAAGTAGCGCTGGCCGAGTTTCTGCAGGTGCTGGGTGAGGGCTTTCATCACCTGCGGGTCGGCGCCACGGGTGTAGGCCCGGTTGTCGAGGCTGGCATCGCGGAATTTCTCGGGGTGGTCGAAACGCACCTCGACCTGCGCGGTCGAGGCGCCCTGTGCCATGCTGTCTAGTGCCAGCACCATCAGCACGGCGCTGGCCAGGGTGGTTCGCATGATGCACCTCCGGGTTCGGGCGGTTTACCCGCTTATTTTACGCCGGTGCCGGGCAGAAGCAGAGGAATGATGCAATGACTGCGTTCAGGCGGATCGCCGCCAACAGCCGTGGCCGCGACCTGGCCGTGGGCGATATCCATGGGCATTTCGAGCGCCTGCGTGAATGCCTGGAGGCGGTCGGTTTCGATCCGCTGGTCGATCGGCTGTTCAGCGTCGGCGACCTGGTCGACCGCGGGCCGGGCAGCGCCCAGGCGCTGCAATGGCTGGCCGAGCCCTGGTTCCATGCGGTGCAGGGCAACCACGAGTCGCTGGCGGTCAATCACCTGCGCGGTGGCCGGGTCGACCTGGACATGTACCGGGCTGCCGGCGGCGGATGGTTCCTCGATTTGCCAAAGGCCGAGCAGGTGCGTTTCGTCGAGGTGTTCGAACGCCTGCCGATCGCCTTGCAGGTCGACACGGCGGGCGGACCGGTCGGTTTGCTGCATGCCGACAGCCCATTCGACGACTGGCCCCAGCTGTGTGCGAGCCTGCTGGCCGGGGATGACCTGCAGGTGCGCGAGGTGTGCCAGTGGTCGCGCCGGCGCCTCAAGGAGGGCGACAGCCGCCCGGTCAAGGGCCTGCGCGCCTTGCTGGTCGGCCATACACCGGTGCTGGAGATCAAGGTGCTGGGCAACGTCTGGCACCTGGACACCGGCGGCTGGAGCCGCGGTCACTTCAGCCTGCTCGAACTGGACGGCCTTGAGCCGCTCAGCGCCAGGCCAGGTGCGTGAGAACAGCGCCGGCCAGCAGGATCAACATCAAGCCCGAGGCACGCTCGAGCCAGGGCAGGGCGCGGGCGAAGCGGCGCAGCACCCGCGGGTTGCCGATGGCCATGGCAACCACCAGGTCCCAGGCCAGGACGATGCCGAACATCCAGATGCCATAGCCCAGCTTGGCCCAGGTACCGCTGTTGGCGATCATGCTCGCCAGGCTTGCATAGAACAGTGCGTTCTTCGGGTTGAGGATGCCCGAGGCGAAGCCCATGCCCAAACTGTTCAGCCAGCCACGGGCAGACGATGCCGCGCCAGGTTCGCCGTGCGTCAGGGTGGCTTGCCCGGCATGGCGCAGGAACAGTTGGCCGAGGTAGAGCAGGTAGCCACAGCCCGACAGCTGCAGGGTGACGAACAGGGGGCTGCCATCGCGCAAAAAGGACACCCCGGTAAACGCCGCGCAGATGAACACGCCGTTGGCCAGGGCGATCCCGGCACAGGCGCCACTGGCGAGCCGCCAGCCGGCGTTGGCCGAGGTGCGGGCGACCAGGAAAAAGTCCGGGCCGGGGGAGAGCAGGGCGAGGAAGTGGGCGGTGGCGACGAGCATGAACAATTGCATGGGGGCGGGCTTCCTGGTGGAGGTAGCCGCAGTCTGTTGCTCGTGATGGGTGGAGTATTGAAGATTATTGCAGGGGGCCGCTGTGCGGTGATGTCAGTGCTTCAGTGCCGCCCGGTAGGCCCCGGGTGTCACCCCGACATGCGCCTTGAACACCCGCTGGAAGTGGCTCTGATCGGCAAAGCCCAGGTTATAGGCCACCTCTGCCAGCGCCTGCCCCTGGCGCAACAGACTCCGGGCCTTGTTCACCCGCGCGTTGAGCAGGCAGGCGTGAGGGGTCATGCCGGTAGCGACGCTGAACGCCCGTATTAACTGGTAGCGCCCCATGCCGGCCTGGCGCGCCAGGCGCTCCAGGCTCAGTTCGGCCAGGTCCTGCTCCTGGGCGTGCTCCAACAGTTCGCGCAGTGTCGACGGCGGCAAGGGTGGCGCCGGCAGCAAGGCTGGGTGCATGGAGAAATCATGTTCGCCGATGAAGGCCACCAACGCCGCCTCTTTCTCGAAGGTTGCCGCCGGTGAAAACAGCAACCTGTTCAGCGCGCAGAACTGCCGGTACAGCGCTTGCGAGCGAGTGACCCGGGCCACGGCACCGGGCTCGCCTGCGGCAACGCCGGATTCGAGGCGTAGCTTACCCAGCCACTCGGCATCCAGGTGCAGCATCTGGTAGCTCCAGGCCTGTCCCGGTTGCGGGTTGCAGGCATGCACCCGCTGCGCCGGCACGAACACCAGGGTACCCGGCGTCAAGCGCTCCTCACCGCGGGCGGCGCCGGTGAAGCGGCTGCTGCCGGCATCCACTGCGCCGATGGAAAAGCTGGGGTGGCTATGGGCCTTGTAGCAGGCGCGGCTATGGCAGGCGCGCCGGCTCTCGACGTACGGCATGGCCGGTTCGTACCAGATTTCGCTGCTCGGGCGGGTCATGGCGAGGTGCCTTGAGACGTACGGAGGGCGCCAGTCTAGCGCCTGGCAGCTGTTCCGGCCATTTGCCGCGCCACTGTGCTTGACGGGCCTGCCCGCCAGGCGCGAAGCTGCGCCGGTCCCTGCCGGAGAACAAGAATGGACCTGTCGAGCCTGCTGCTGTTCATCCCCGCCTGTTTCGCCCTGAACATGGCGCCGGGCCCCAACAACCTGCTATCCCTGCACAATGCCAGCCGCTATGGCCTGCGCACCGCCTGTGTGGCCGGTGCCGGGCGCCTGCTCGCCTTCAGCGGCATGATCGCCCTGGCCGCGATGGGCCTGGCCGTGGTGCTGCACACCAGCGAGTACCTGTTCCTGGCGATCAAGGTGCTGGGCGCGGGGTACCTGTTCTATATCGCCTGGCAGTTGTGGCGGGCACCGGTCGACGAGGCGGCGGTGGCTGGCGAGCAGCCTCGCGGCACCTGGAAGCTGGCGCGCCAGGAGTTCTGGGTGGCGGCGGGCAATCCGAAGGCAATACTCATCTTCACCGCGTTCCTGCCGCAGTTCGTCACCGTGGGCAGCGCCACCCCGGTCAGCGAACAGTTCCTAAGGTTGGGCGTGCTGTTCCTGTTGCTGGAGTGGGCGGCCATCGCCATCTATGCCGGGCTTGGCGCGTACCTGCAGCGCTGGTTCGAGCGGCCCGGGCCACGGCGCATGTTCAACCGGGTCAGCGCCTCGCTGCTGGGGTGCGCGGGGCTTGGCTTGCTGGCGGCCCGTCGCTGATCCGCTGTTTTCCATCGCAGCTGAGTATTGCCGCGCTTTGCGCTTGCTGAGACCTTTCCACGTTTCTGCCCGGAGCTCTTTCGCCGGGTGACAAGCGGTGGGTCTATCCCGGGAGCGTGGTGTGAAGTGGTGGAGCAAGGCAGGTCGGCAAGACCCGCAGATCAAGGAGCTGAACGTCGCCCTGGAGCATTCCCGTTCACAGTTGGCGGCGTCGGAGCAGCGCGTCCGCGAGGCGGAATCGAGGGCTGAGGAACTGGCGCGAGAGAACCAGGTGCTCGCTCACCTGGCCGGCAACCTCTCGGCGTTCTCGCATTCCCTGGAAATGACCCAGACCTCGTTCGCCAGCCTCGCCCACAGCATGGAGCAGGAACGGCAGTACGCCATCCGCATCCAGGGTATCGCCAGCAGCAACCAGGCCAGTATCGACGCGATCGCGACCAATCTCGAGCAACTCGCCGATGCCTCCGGCGAGGCGTCGGAGAAGGTCGGCAGGCTCGATCATCAGGCCCAGCAGGTCGGCGGTGTGCTGGAGATCATCCGCGAGGTAGCGGACCAGACCAATTTGCTCGCGTTGAACGCGGCCATCGAGGCGGCGCGGGTGGGAGATGCCGGGCGCGGCTTTGCCGTGGTGGCCGATGAGGTCAGGACCCTGGCCAGGCGCACCGCCGACGCCACCGCCGAGATCGGCACGCTGGTCTCGGCCATTCGTGCCGACAGCGCGCAAAGCCGAGGACATATCGCCTGCCTGGCCGAGCATTCGTCGTCATACAGCGGTGTCGGCCAGTCCGCGGCCAGTACCATGCGCCAGTTGCTCGACATGTCGACGGTGGCCGAAGGATCGGCAGCGGTGTCGGCGCTGCGCAGCTTCTGCGAGCTGGCCAAGCTCGACCACCTGATCTACAAGTTCCGCGTCTACAAGGTGCTGTTCGGGGTCTCGCAGGAGCGCGGCTCGGACTTTACCGACCATACCCACTGCCGCCTGGGCAAGTGGTATCGCGAGGGGGACGGGGCCCTGCACTATGCGCATCTTGCCGGGTACAAGGAGATCGACGCGCCCCATGCCGCCGTGCACCGCTGCGCATTCGACGCCATCGATGCCCATGCCAGCGGCGATACGACAGCGATGCTCAAAGCGGTGGCCGAGATGGAGAGTGCCAGCCTTGCCGTGCAGGAGGGTTTGGAGCGCGTGGTCGCCAGTGGCGAGCAATCGCCTTCGTTGTTGCAGAGACGGCGCGAGAGCGAGGCTCAGTCGCGATAGAAAGTCTGCACAAGGTGATAGCCGAACTTGCTCTTGATCGGTCCGTGGACCACGCGCAGGGGCTTCTTGAAGATCACCTGGTCGATGGCGCCGACCATCTGTCCCGGACGTATTTCACCCAGGTCGCCGCCGCGCTTGCCGGACGGGCAGGTGGAGAATTTCTTCGCCAGCACGTCGAAAGCCTCGCCGTTGGCGATGCGCTGCTTGAGCTTTTCGGCTTCGTCAGCGGTCTTGACCAGGATGTGGCGGGCTTGGGCTTTCATGGGGTTACCTGTGCTTCGGGGCAAAAGGGCGACATTATGCCTGATGTCGCCATCAGCGTAACTCCGGGCGGTCACGGAACTGCTGCAGCGCCTCGGGGTTGGCCAGGGCGTCGGTGTTCTTCACCGGCCGGCCATGCACCACGTCGCGGATCGCCAGCTCCACCAGCTTGCCGCTGAGGGTGCGCGGGATGTCGCTGACCTGGACGATCACCGCCGGCACATGACGCGGCGTGGCGTACTGGCGAATCACCTGGCGGATACGCAGGCTGAGCGCTTCGTCGAGCTGCAGACCGTCGCGCAGGCGCACGAACAGCACCACGCGCACATCGTCATGCCAGTCCTGGCCGATGGCCACGCTTTCCAGTACCTCCCCGACCTTTTCCACCTGGCGGTAGATCTCGGCGGTGCCGATACGCACGCCGCCGGGATTGAGCACGGCGTCGGAGCGGCCATGGATGATCAGCCCGCCGCCAGGCACCTGCTCGGCGTAGTCGCCCTGGCACCAGACACCTTCGAACTGGCTGAAGTACGCGTCGTGGTAGCGCTGACCGTCAGCGTCGCCCCAGAAACCGAGCGGCATGGAGGGGAAGGGATGCACGCAGACCAACTCGCCTTTCGCGCCGCTGATCGGCTGGCGCCTTTCGTCCCAGACTTCCACCGCCATGCCCAGGCCCTTGCCGGCAAT
The DNA here is from genome assembly GCF_058783825.1 of Pseudomonas sp. FW305-96. Taxonomy (NCBI): domain Bacteria; kingdom Pseudomonadati; phylum Pseudomonadota; class Gammaproteobacteria; order Pseudomonadales; family Pseudomonadaceae; genus Pseudomonas; species Pseudomonas sp. FW305-96. Next base: position 163,908 of record NZ_JBYSYW010000004.1, on the reverse strand, counting down.
CTCGCCACGGCGCACCGGCAGCAGCGGGTTGCCGGCCACGAAGCAGGCGACGATATCGGTGCCACCGGACATCGAGGCCAGGCATACGTCGGCCTTTACCTTGGCGTAGACATAGTCGTAGCTGTGGGGCGACAGCGGCGAGCCGGTGCAAAGGATCAGGCGCAGGCTGCCCAGGCCATGGGATTTCGCAGGCTCCACAGCGGCCTGCTCCAGGGCGGCGAGGTACTTGGGGCTGGTGCCGAAGGCGCGGATGCCTTCTGCGTCGATCAGGTCGAGCAAACGCTCGGGCCCTGGGTGAAACGGCGAACCGTCATACAGCACCAGGGTGGCGCCGACCGCCAGCCCGCTGGCCAGCCAGTTCCACATCATCCAGCCACAGGTGGTGTAGTAGAACAGCACATCGTCGGCCTGGAGGTCGTTGTGCAGGCCGTGTTCCTTGAGGTGCTGCAACAGCACGCCGCCAGCGCGGTGGACGATGCACTTGGGCACGCCGGTGGTGCCGCTGGAATACAGGATATAGAGCGGGTGATCGAAGGGCAGCGCGGCGAAGGTCGGCGTCCCGCCGGGCGTGAAGAAGTCGGCCCACAGGGTCGTCGGCTTGCCGGTGAACTCATCGGCGCGGGTCTGCGGCCGGGTATGCGGCACAACCAGCAACTGCTCGACGCTCGGTAGCTGGGCCACGACCTGGTTGATCTTCTCCACCTGGTCGATGACCTTCCCGTCATATTGATAACCGGCGCAGGCCAGCAGCAGCCGGGGCGCGATCTGGCCGAAGCGATCGATGATGCCGTGGCTGCCGAACTCCGGCGAGCAACTGGACCAGACTGCGCCGAGGCTGGTGGCGGCGAGCATGGCCACCAGGGTTTCCCAGGTGTTGGGCATGACTGCGGCGACTCGATCACCCGGCGCGATCCCGGCCTGGCGAAAAGCCTGCTGCAAGCCGGCGACCTGCGCGGCCAGTTGATTGTGGGTGAGGCTGTGGCGGCTGCCGTCCTCGCGCACGGCCACCACGGCCGGGCGGTCGTCGCGGCGCTGCAGCAGGTGTTCGGCGAAGTTCAGGGTGGCGCCGCGGAACCAGCGCGCGTCGGCCATGTGTTCGCCTTCCTCGAGGATGCTCGAAGGCGGTGTGTGCCACTGCACATGGAAGTACTCGGCGAGGGTCTGCCAGAACTGCGGGCGCTGCTCGACGCTCCAGCGGTGCAGGGCGGCGTAGTCGTCGAGCTGAAGGTTGAGGCGCCGGTTGACGCGACGACGGAAGGCATCCATCCGGCTGGCTTCGATCTGGGTGGTGGTGGGGCGCCAGAGTACGTCGTTCATGCCGGGAGTCTCGGTCAGGGATGAGCGTCTTATCGCGGTGCGAGCCCGCTCCTGTACAGGAGCGGGTTTGTCTTGTTCCACTCTAGTCTTTACTGGGCGAGCCAGCCGCCATCGACGTTCCAGGCGGCGCCACGGACCTGGCTACCGGCCTCGCTGCACAGGAACAGCACCAGTTCGCCCAGGTGCCGGGGCGTGACGAAGGCCAGGGAGGGCTGCTTCTCGGCCAGCAGGTCGTGTTGCGCCTGCTGTGCATCGCCACCGCTGGCGGCTCGGTCATCGATCTGCTTCTGCACCAGCGGCGTCAGTACCCACCCCGGACAGATGGCGTTGCAGGTGACGTTGCTGGTGGCGGTTTCCAGGCCGATCACCTTGGTCAGGCCGACCACGCCATGCTTGGCGGCCACGTAGGCGGCCTTGCCGGTGGAGCCCACCAGGCCGTGCACCGAGGCGATATTGACGATCCGCCCCCAGCCGCGCGCGCGCATGCCCGGCAACACCAGGCGGCTGCCATGGAATACCGCCGAGAGGTTCAGCGCGATGATCTTGTCCCAGGCCTCCACCGGAAACTGCTCGACCGGCGCCACATGCTGGATGCCGGCATTGTTGACGAGGATGTCGATCGCGCCGAACTCGTGCTCGGCCAGGGCGAACATCTGCTCGATCTGTGCGACGTCGGACAGGTCGGCGGGATGATGGGCGACCTTGACCCCGAACCGCCTGATCTCGGCGATGGCCGCGGCCGGGTCGCCGAAACCGTTGAGCAGGATGTCGGCGCCGGCCTCGGCCAGCACCTGGGCTATTCCCAAGCCGATGCCACTGGTGGAACCGGTGACCAGTGCGGTCTTGCCTTTGAGCGTCATGCCTTTCTCCTTCATACGATGCCGGTGGCGTAGAACGTGGCGATGACCACGAACACGGCCAGGGTCTTGATCAGGGTAATACCGAAAATGTCCTTGTAGGCTTCGCGGTGGGTCAGCCCGGTGACCGCCAGCAAGGTGATCACCGCGCCATTGTGCGGCAGGGTGTCCATACCGCCGCTGGCCATGGCGGCGACCCGGTGCAGCACCTCCAGCGGGATGTTGGCGGCGTTGGCGGCGGCGATGAAACTGTCGCTCATGGCTGCCAGGGCGATGCTCATGCCGCCGGAGGCAGAGCCGGTGATGCCGGCCAGCAGGGTGACGGTGATGGCTTCGTTGACCAGCGGGTTGGGGATGCCGCGCAGGGCGTCGGCCAGCACCAGAAAGCCAGGCAGCGAGGCGATCACGGCGCCGAAGCCGTATTCAGAGGCCGTGTTCATCGCCGCCAGCAGGGCGCCGCTCACCGCGCTTTTGGTGCCTTCGGCCAGGCGTTGGCGAATAGTGCCGAAGGCGCAGGCCAGCACCATCAGGATGCCCACCAGCAACGCCGCCTGCACTGCCCAGATTGCCGTCAGCTTGGCCACGTCGCTCTGCACCGGCGCGGCCATGCCCGGCAGTTGCAGGGTGTGGCTGGTGCCGTACCACTGCGGGATCCAGTGGGTGAACAGCAGGTTCATCACGCCTACCAGAAGCAGCGGCGCCAGGGCGAGCCAGGGATTGGGCAGGGCGATGTCGTCGGCGGTCTCCGGTTCGTTGCGCAGGTTGCTGCCATAGCCTTCGCCCTTGCGCTGGGCCTTGTTGCGCTGGCGTTGCAGGTAGAGCATGCCGGTGCAGAACACGAACAACGTGCCGATCAGGCCCAGCCAGGGCGCGGCCCACGCGGTGGTGTTGAAGAAAGTGCTGGGGATGATGTTCTGGATCTGCGGGGTGCCGGGCAGGGCGTCCATGGTGAAGGAGAACGCGCCCAGGGCGATGGTCGCCGGGATCAGCCGCTTGGGGATGTCGCTCTGGCGGAACATCTCGGCGGCGAACGGGTACACCGCGAACACCACCACGAACAGCGACACGCCGCCGTAGGTGAGCAGGGCGCAGACCAGCACGATCACCAGCATCGCCTGGCGAGTGCCGAGCAGGCGGATGGCGGCGGCGACGATCGAGCGCGAGAAGCCCGACAGCTCGATCAGCTTGCCGAACACCGCGCCGAGCAGGAACACCGGGAAGTAGAGCTTGATGAAGCCGACCATTTTCTCCATGAACACCCCGGTGAAGGCCGGGGCCACGGCGGCGGGGTCGGTGAGCAGCACCGCGCCAAGGGCGGCAATGGGGGCGAAGAGGATCACGCTGTAGCCGCGGTAGGCAGCGAGCATCAGCAGGGCCAGGGCGGCCAGGGCGATGAGCACGGTCATCCTAAGGGGATCTCCAACTGTTGTTTTTATGGTTGGAATGCAGATAGCGGAAATCGTGCCAAGTTCTTAAGTCATTGAAATTATGGGTCTTTCTTGTTTTCCTGAATTTCAGTGTCTCTGATTTGAGAAAGTGGGGCCGCGCCGCGGCCCATCGCCGGCAAGCCGGCTCCCACAGTTGATCGCGGTATGCCCCTGTAGGGCCCGCTTTCCGGCGATCGAGGGCGAAGCCATGGTGGCCATCTCATAAAAGAGATGAACGTCTCATTAATGAGACTCGATTTCCAGCGCCGCCATCTTCTTGTACAGCGTCGACCGTCCCAGGCCCAATGCCTGCGCCGCCTCCGGCACATTTCCGGCGCTGCGCGCCAAGGCATCGACAATCAATCCGCGCTCGAACTGGGCGCATGCCTGGCGGTAATCCAGCGCTGGTGCGGCCAATGCTACCGGGCTCAACGGCCCCAGCGCGTTCGCCAGGTCATGCACGCCCAGTCGCGGCTGGTCCGCCAGCAGGGTCGCCCGCTCCAGTACGTTGCGCAACTCACGGATATTCCCCGGCCAGGCATGGCGCCCCAACAACGCCTGGGCCTCGGCCTCCAGCTCGTACTGGCTGCCCAACTCGACGAGGATCGCCTCGCACAGCGCCGGCAGGTCCTCCAGGCGTTCGCGCAGCGGTGGCACCTGCACCGGCAGCACGTTCAGCCGGTAGTACAGGTCGGCGCGGAACGCCCCCCTGGCCATGGCCGCCTGCAGGTCGATGGAGGTGGCGGCGATGATCCGCACGTCGCTGCGCAGCATCTGGTTGCTGCCCACCGGCTCGTATTCCTTTTCCTGCAGCACGCGCAGCAGTTTGCTTTGCAGGGTCAGCGGCATGTCGCCGATCTCGTCGAGGAACAGCGTGCCGCCCTCGGCCAGTTGCAGCTTGCCGCTGCGTCCCTTGCGGTCGGCGCCGGTGAAGGCGCCCGGGGCGGTGCCGAAGAACTCGGCTTCGAGCAGTGCCTCGGGGATCGCCGCGCTGTTGATGCTGACGAAGGCTTTGTGCGCGCGGGCCGAGGCGGCATGAATGGCGTGGGCCAGCAGTTCCTTGCCGGTGCCGGTCTCGCCCAGCAATAGCACCGGCGAGTCGCTGCCGGCCCCACGCCGGGCGCGGCGCTTGGCCTCGAGGCAGGCGGGGCTGCTGCCGACGAACTGGGCAAAGCTGTAGCGGGCCTGGCGCGCGCGCAGTTGCGAGCGGGTCGAGGCCAGTTCCTGCTGCATGCTGGCGAAGCGCTTGAGCAGCGGCGACAGGCTGCGCAGCTCGTCGAACAGGGCGAAGCCAATGGCGCCGATCAGCGCGCCCTGGTCGTCGTGGATCGGCAGGCGCATCACCACCAGCGGTTCGTTCGGTGTGTCGAGCATATCCAGCAGGATCGGCTTGCCGTTGCTCACCACCTCACGCATGAGGCTGCCGGGGATCACCGCCTCGCACGGTTTGCCGATGGCGCTGGCGGCGTCCTCCAGGCCGAAGCGGCGGGCATAGCGCTCGTTCATCCAGACGATGCGCGCCTGGCGGTCGACGATCACCGTGCCTTCGCTGGATTGCTCGATGATCTCGAACAGCGAGCGGATGGCCAGTTGGCGGACCTGGGGGTAGTCCTTGAGGTTGTCGTGCATGCATTGGTCCAGCGGTTGGATGTGAGGGCGCTACAGGCGATCACCTGCGAGGATCAAATGCCTCGCGCAGCGCATCGCCGATGAATACCAGCAACGACAGGATCAGCGCCAGGGCAAAGAATGCGGTGAAGCCCAGCCACGGCGCCTCGAGGTGCTGCTTGCCCTGAGTCACCAGCTCGCCCAGCGAGGCACTCCCGGCGGGCATGCCGAAGCCGAGGAAGTCCAGCGCGGTCAGGGTGGTGATCGCCCCGGTGAGCATGAACGGCACGTAGGTCAGGGTCGCGTTGAGGGCGTTGGGCAGGATATGCCGCAGCATCACCTGGGTATCGGACAGCCCCAGTGCGCGGGCGGCCTTGACGTATTCCAGATTGCGCCCACGAAGGAACTCGGCGCGCACCACATCCACCAGGGTCAGCCAGGAGAACAGCGCCATGATCCCCAGCAACCACCAGAAATCCGGCTCGACGAACCCCGACAGGATGATCAGCAGGTACAGTACCGGCAGCCCTGACCATACCTCCAGCAGGCGCTGGCCGAGCAGGTCGACCCAGCCGCCGTGGTAACCCTGCAAGGCGCCGGCCGTGACGCCGATCAGCACGCTGAGCAAGGTCAGGGCGAAGGCGAACAACAGCGAGACCCGCGTGCCGTACAGCACCCGCGCCAGCACGTCGCGGCCCTGGTCGTCGGTGCCCAGCCAGTTGCTTGTGCTGGGCGGGCTGGGGGTGGGCACCTGCAGGTCGTAGTTGGGGGTGTCGGCGCTGAACGGGATCGGCGCGAAGAGCATCCAGCCGCCCTGGCCCTCGATCAGCTGGCGCACGTACTGGCTGCGGTAGTCGGGTTGGAACGGCAGTTGCCCGCCGAACTGCTGCTCGGTGTAACGCTTGAGCGCCGGGGTGTACAGCTCGCCCTGGTAGCCGAGCAGCAAGGGCTTGTCATTGGCCACCAGCTCCGCGCCCAGGCTCAGCAGCAACAGCCCGGCGAACAGCCACAGCGAAATCCAGCCGCGGCGGTTGTCACGAAAGCGTCGCAGCCGGCGCCGGGCGATGGGCGAGAACATCAGTGGCCCCTCGCGTCGAAGTCGATGCGCGGGTCGAGCACCGTGTAGCACAGGTCGCCCAGCAGGCGGATCAGCAGCCCGGCCAGGGTAAAGATGAACAGGGTGCCGAACACCACCGGGTAGTCCCGCGACACCGCCGCCTCGTAGCTCATGCGCCCGAGGCCATCGAGGGAGAAGATCACCTCGATCAGCAGGGAGCCGGCGAAGAACACCGTGATCAGCGCCTGGGGCAGCCCGGCCACCACCAGCAACATGGCGTTGCGCAGCACATGGCCGTACAACACGCGCCGTTCGCTCAGGCCCTTGGCCCGGGCGGTGACCACGTACTGGCGGGCGATCTCGTCGAGGAAGGCATTCTTGGTCAGCAGGGTCAGGGTGGCGAAGCCACCGATCACCAGGGCGCCGACCGGCAGCACCAGGTGCCAGAAGTAGTCGGCGACCTTGCCCAGCAAGCTGAGCTGGTCGAAATCGTCGGAGACCAGGCCGCGCACCGGGAACCAGTTGAGCGAGGTGCCGCCGGCGAACAGCACGATCAGCAGCAGGGCGAACAGGAACGAGGGCAGGGCGTAGCCTATCACGATCAGCGCGCTGCTCCAGGCATCGAAGCGGCTGCCATGGCGCACCGCCTTGCGGATGCCCAGGGGGATAGACACCAGGTAGGTAATCAACGTGGCCCAGAAGCCCAGCGACAGGGTCACCGGCAGTTTCTCCACGATCAGCTCGGTGACCTTGGCGCCGCGGAAGAAGCTCTGGCCGAAGTCCAGCCGCGCATATTGGCCAAGCATCAGCCATAGCCGTTCCGGGGCGGACTTGTCGAAGCCGTACTGGCGCTTGATTTCCTCGATCAGCTTGGGGTCCAGGCCACGGGTGGCGCGGGATTCGCCCTGCACCGCCTCGACCCGTGCACCAGGCGCGCCGCCGCCGATACCCTGCAGGCGCGCCACGGCCTGTTCCACCGGCCCGCCGGGCGCGGCCTGGACGATGGCGAAGTTCACCAGCAGGATCGCCAGCAGGGTGGGAATGATCAGCAGCAGGCGGCGCAGGATGTAGGTGGTCATGGCGCGTTCCCCAGGCGCTCGGCCATCTGCTGGGTGGTCAGTGCCCGTGGGCTGACTTCCCACCAGGTGTCCAGGCCTTCGTCATAGGCCGCCTGCACCTTGGGCAGGCCGAAGCGGTTCCACCACACCGTCGAGCTGCCAGGCGGGTAGTAGTTGGGGATCCAGTAGTAGTTCCATTGCAGCACCCGGTCCAGGGCGCGGGCGTGGCGCAGCATGTCGGCCTGGCTGTTGGCGCGCACCAGGCCGTCGAGCAGGCGGTCCACCGCCGGGTCCTTGAGCACCATCAGGTTGTTCGAGCCCGGATCGTTGGCCGCCGCGGAGCCGAAGTAGTTGTACTGCTCGCTGCCCGGCGACAGGGTCACCGGATAGCCGGTGACGATCATGTCGTAGTCGCGGGCCATCACGCGGTTGACGTACTGGGCGGCGTCGACGTTGCGGATGTTCAGCTCGACACCGATCTGCGCCAGGTTGCGCTTCCACGGTAGCAGCAGGCGCTCCATGCCCGACTGGCCATTGAGGAAGGTGAAGCTCAGCGGCTGGCCCTGGGCATTGACCAGCCGATCGCCCTGGGGATGCCAGCCGGCGTCCTGCAGCAAGGCCAGGGCCTGCAGCTGCTGCTGGCGGATGATGCCGGAGCCGTCGGTGACCGGTGCACTGAACACCTGACTGAACACTTCATCCGGCACCTGGCCGCGCAGCGGCTCGAGCAGCTTGAGCTCCCCGGTGTCGGGCAGGGCGCGGGCAGCCAGTGGCGTGTTGGCGTACAGGCTCTGCTGGCGGATGTACAGGTTGCGCATCATCTGCCGGTTGCTCCACTCGAAATCCCAGAGCATGGCCAGGGCCTGGCGCACGCGGCGGTCCTTGAACTGCGGCTGGTCCAGGTTGAACACGAAGCCCTGGGCGATCTGCGGCTTGGCCGGGCCCAGGTGGGCGCGGCGCAGGCGCCCGTCATCCAGTGCCGCGCCGTTGTAGCCGAGGGTGTAGGCGGTGGCGGAGTACTCGCGGTTGTAGTCGTAGCCACCGCCCTTGAGTACCTGGCGGGCCACTTCGGTGTCGCCGAAGAATTCGACGCCAATGCGGGCGAAGTTGTATAGCCCGCGGGCGACCGGCAGGTCCCGCGCCCACCAGTTCACATCGCGCTCGAAGGTGATGCTGCGGCCGTTGTCGATCCTGCCGATGCGATAGGGGCCGCTGCCCACGGGCTTGTCGAAGCCGGCGCCGTTGGCGAAGTCGCGCTGGCGCCAGTCATGCTCGGGCAGCACCGGCAGGCCGGCCAGCTCAAGCGGCAGGGTGCGGCCATGGGGTTGCTTGAAGTCGAAGCGCACCTGGCGCGGGCCTTCGACGGTAACCCCGGTGACATCGGCAAACTGGGTGCGGAACTTGAGGCTGCCCTGGCTCATCAGCAGGTCGTAGGTAAAGCGAACATCCTCGGCGCGCACCGGCTTGCCGTCGGCGAAGGTGGCGCGCGGGTCGAGGTAGACGCGCAACCAGGCGTCGTCGGGGCCGCGCTCCAAACGCTGGGCGATCAGGCCGTAGACGGTGTAGGGCTCGTCGAGCGAGCGCACGGCCAGTGGCGCGTACAGCCAGCCATCGACCTGGCTGACGCCGATGCCTTTGTCGATATAGGGCAGGATATGGTCGAACTGGCCGATCTCGATGGCCGAGCGGCGCAGGCTGCCGCCCTTGGGGGCGCCAGGGTTGACGTAGTCGAAGTGGTGGAAGTTCGCGGGATAGCGGGGGGCTTCACCGTAGACGGTGAGGGCGTGGGTGGGGGCGGCCTGTAGTGAAAACGGCAGGATCAGGCACACGCAACTTGCAACCACACAGCGCATGATCATGTCGAAACGGCTTTTGTGGGAGCGGGGCAAGCCCGCCCCCACAACGTTCGCTCCTACAGGAACGAGCACGGCAATGCCGGATCAGTCCTGGCGGCTGGTCACTTCCAGCAGGTGGTAGCCGAACTGGGTCTTCACCGGGCCCTGGACGACGTTCAGCGGCGCGCTGAAGACCACGGTATCGAATTCCTTGACCATCTGGCCCGGGCCGAACGAGCCCAGGTCGCCGCCCTGGCGGCTGGATGGGCAGGTGGAGTTGGCCTTGGCGACTTCGGCGAAGTCGGCGCCAGCTTCGATCTGCGCTTTGAGTTCGTTGCACTTGTCTTCGCTGGCAACCAGGATGTGGCGGGCGGTGGCTCGGGCCATGGGTACTGCTCCTTGGGTTCGAAAAGGCAAGCCTAGCGCACTTGTTCGTGCCCTGTCTCGCCAGGCTTGCCGCAGAGCCTCACAGGCGCGCGGCGGCGTCGCGTAGCAGCGCCTCGGTCGCGTCCCAGCCCAGGCAGCCGTCGGTGATCGACACGCCGTACTTCAGCGCGCCCTTGCCCAGGGCCTGGCAGCCGTCGAACAGGTGGCCCTCGAGCATCACCCCGACCAGCGAGCGGTCACCGCCCAGGCGCTGGGCCAGCACGTCCTCGAACACCGCCGGCTGGCGCGCCGGGTCCTTGCCGCTGTTGGCGTGGCTGCAGTCGACCATGATGCGTGGCGCCAGGCCGGCCTTGGCCAGGCCCTGGCGCGCCAAGGCGACGCTCTGGGCGTCGTAGTTCGAGCCCTTGTGCCCGCCGCGCAGCACCAGGTGGGTGTCGAGGTTGCCCAGGGTCTCGATGATCGCCGGATGCCCCTGCGTGTCCATGCCGAAGTGACGGTGCGGGTGGGCGGCGCTGCGCATGGCGTCGCAGGCGATGCCGATACCGCCGTCGGTACCGTTCTTGAAGCCGACCGGCAGCGCCAGGCCACTGACCATCTCGCGGTGAATCTGCGACTCGGTGGTGCGCGCGCCGATGGCGGCCCAGCCCAGCAGGTCGTCGAAGTAGCCGGCAGCCATCGGCTGCAGCAGCTCGGTGGCGATCGGCAGGCCGCGTTCGAGCATGCCCAGCATCAGGCCACGGGACAGGGCGATGCCGGCGTGCATGTCATCGCTGCCGTCGAGGTGCGGATCGTAGGCCAGGCCTTTCCAGCCCACGGTGGTGCGCGGTTTTTCCACGTAGGCGCGCATCACCAGCAGCAGCTTGTCGTCGACCTCGCGGCTGAGCGCGGCCAGGCGGTCAGCGTACTCGAGGGCAGAGCGCGGGTCATGGATCGAACAGGGGCCGACCACCACCAGCAGGCGTTCGTCGCGGCCTTCGAGAATGGCGCGGATCGCCTGGCGCTGGGCATGGACTTGCTGGGTGAGTTCGCTGGACAGCGGCATCTGCTGTTTTAGCAGGTGCGGGCTGGGCAGGCGCTGGCTGACGGTGGTGTTGGCAGCGTGTGGCTGGGTCAGGGGCAGGGCGAGGTTCGAGGCTTGCATGGCGTTTGTTCCTTGGGCGGACGGCGGGTTCTGGCCCGCGCGGTCGGCCCTATCGAGGTGTTCGACTGATCGTCAAATGGGGTGTCTGTGCGGCATTGCCACCGGAAATCGACCGAACGGAGGCGGCAGGCTGGCCCGGACGGAACTGGCTAAATCGCCATGCATAGGTGCGGTAGTAGGTGGTGTGGTTCATGACGTTGTCCTCAAGGTAATCGGTATGTTTCGTGGGCCCGGAAAAGCAAAACCCCCGGTCGGGGAGCCGACCGGGGGTTTGAGTATTCTCATGTTCGGCGGCCCCTCGAAGGTGGGCGCCGGATGGGTAATCGGCGCCTAGTGGCTAAACCAATACCCAAAATAAAAGCTGGCAACGGCGTTACGACCGGCAACGGCCAGCACGCGGTGCGCGGAGCGACCGGTGTGGTTGGCGTGGTTGCGGGTTTGTTTCGACATGTTGCTCTCCAGTGATTGGGACCGAGCTTACTGCACCTTCGCGTTGGCGTTCAATCACTAAATGCTATTGCAGTAATTGTGTACCTCTACTGGCCCCATCGCTGGCAAGCCAGGTCCCACAGGGTCGGCGCTTGGCTTGAGGGCTGCGTAGCCGCCCCGGATTCGGGGCATACCCATCGGGGATTTTCCCCAGTGGCCCCATTTTTTATGGCTTAACTAATTGAAATTAATCAGTTAATCATATGGCACGCCACTTGCTCACCTCCCCGCAGTATCCCTGTGTCCCCGGAGGTGCCCCATGTCGACCCCTCGCAAAGGCCCGGTCCTGTCCACCTTTCTGCTGGCCCTGCTGGGCTGGCAGGTATCCAGCGAGGCCGCCGTGCAGTGCCAGCGCACGCTGGTGGCCAATGTGGTGGCGCTGGACCAGCCCCTGATGTTCAACCGCCTCGGCGCGCAGAACGCCAACGGCATGATGTTCGCCCTGCGCCAGGACGTGGTGGACGAGCACCGTGTGCCCCTGAGCAAGGGCGGTGCGGCGGTGCCGGGCAAGGTCACCCTGCGCCCGGACAAGCGCCCGCGGCCGATCGTGCTGCGGGTGGCGGCGGGGGACTGCTTGACGGTCAACCTGAGCAACCTGCTGGCCTACCAGGCCAACCCCAACAAGCACGGCATCGATCACGACGAGAACGAAGTCGAAGGCGAGGAAGAAGAGGGCGCCGAGGTCGAGAACGAGGGCAACGAGCACTTCGTCGCCGACGAGCAGGTCACCGATCGCCTTGTGGGCTTCCAGGTCAATGGCCTGCAGGCGGTCAACAGCATCGGCGACATCGCCGCCAACACCGGGCGCAACGGTAACTTCCTGGTCGCCCCGGGCGGCACCCGCAGCTACACCCTGTACGCGGAGCGCGAAGGCGCCTTCGCCGTTACCAGCCAAGGCGCGACCTTCGGCGGGCAGGGCGGCGGCGGCAACGTCGCCAACGGCCTGTTCGGCCAGGTGGTGGTGGTGCCCAAAGCCGGGCGCACCTACCGCAACACCCTGACCGAGGAAGAGATGCGCCTGGCCACCACCGGCCGCACGGCCACCGGTCAGCCTGTGATCGACTACCAGGCACGCTACCCCAACGTCGAGCCGTGGATCGCCGAGGGCAAGGCCGGCAAGCCGATCATTGCCATGGTCGACGGCAACGAGATCCAGAGCAGCGAGACCGACGCCATCGTCATGGGCCCCAACCCCGACGGCAGCTTCCCTGCCAACACCTATCCGCTGGAAAGCGTCGGCAAGCGCAACCCGGCGCTGCCCAATCGCCTGGAAGCCTTCCGCGACTTCGCCTCGCAGTTCGCCGACGAAGTCGCCGCCACCCAGGCCTTCCCCGGTTACTGGGCTGACCCGGTCATGGGCCACGTGCTGGAGCCGACCCGCGACTCGTTCATGATCAACTACGGCTCCGGCGGCATGGGCGCCGAGGTGGTGGCCAACCGCCTGGGCGTTGGGCCGATGCATGACTGCCTGTCGTGCGCCTACGAAGAATTCTTCCTCAGTGCCCACACTGTCGGTGATATCGGCACCCTGGTGGATATCCCGGCCAACGTCGGGCTGGAGAACATCCGTCCGGGCGAAACGCCGCCGGCCAGCGCCACCGGGGTCAAGGCGACCATGGCTCTGTACCCGGCGGAACCGGCCAACGTGCACCACAGCTACATCGGTGACTTCACCAAGTTCCGCAACACCCACAATGGCCACGAGCAGCACATCTTCCACTTGCACGGGCACCAGTGGCTGTTCAACCCCAACGATGACAACTCCGACTATATCGACGCCCAAGGCATCGGCCCGGGCGTGGGCTACACCTACGAAATCGCCAACGGCGGCTCCGGCAACCGCAACCGGGTAGCGGGCGACGCCATCTACCATTGCCATTTCTATCCGCACTTCGCCCAGGGCATGTGGGCCATGTGGCGGGTACATGATGTGTTCGAGCCAGGCACCCGCCTGGCGGTCAGCGGCGAGGGCGAGAACGGCTTCCACACCACGCCGTTCGCCCTGCGCAATGGCAAGCCGGCCCCGGGTGCCCGGGCGCTGCCCGACGGCGAGATCATCGCCGGCACGCCGATCCCGGCCATCGTGCCGCTACCCGGCAAGGCCATGGCGCCGATGCCGGGCAAGGTCACGGTGGTGCCCAAGCTGGCCGAGACCCTGGTCGCCGAACATGACGATGACGGAGAAGAGGAGGGCGGCGATCACTCCGGCGACCCCGCCACGCCGCGTGCGGTTGGCTCCCTCGCGTTGGTCGACCGCAGCGAGACCAATCGCAACGCCGACGGCAGCCTGAAAAACCCCGGCTACCCGTTCTGGATCGGCGGCATGGAAAGCAGCGTCGGCCAGCGTCCGCCAACCCCGCCACTGGACATGCTTGACCCGACGCTGGCCCGGCAGCTCAAGGACAGCGGCAAGGCGCTGTGGGCCAACCTCGACCCCAACCAGGTCGATGGCTGGGATGGCGGCCTTGGCCGGCACACCCTCGACGGTGTGTCAGCCGGTGGCGACGCCGTGACCACCACCACCAAGCTGGACTTCTCCAAGGTGGTGCACAAGGCCAAGCCGATCTACCTGCCCGAAGAGGGCACCGAGGTCGAACAGGCGGCCATGCAGTTCCACGCCAAGGCCGAGCACCCAAGCTTCGCCCTGATCCCCGGCAGCGCGCCGGTGGCCAAGGCCTTCCGCACCAACGGCGCCTTGCCCACCGCCGGCGCGCCGTTCTACGAACCGTGCATGGACGACCGCGGCAAGCGCCTGACCCAGTCTTCGGGCGTCGGCGAGTTCTTCAGCGGCGAAAACCTCACCGGCATGAGTTTCCGCGGTTCGTCCACCTTCACCGCCGACCGGCCGCGTATGTACAAGGCGGCCAACATCCAGTTCGACGCGGTGTACAACAAGGTCGGCTACCACTTCCCGCAGGCGCGCATCCTCGCCCTGTGGGAAGACGCCTGGCCGGTGATCACCAAGCAGCGCCCGCCAGAGCCTTTGGTGATGCGCATGAACACCTTCGACTGTACCCAGTACGTGCATACCAACCTGATCCCGTCGTTCTACGAGATGGACGACTACCAGGTACGTACCCCGACCGACGTGATCGGCCAGCATATCCACTTGCCCAAATGGGACCTGACCGCCGCGGACGGTTCGGCCAACGGCTGGAACTACGAGGACGGCATCCTTTCGCCCGGCAGCGTGGTCGAGCGCGTCCATGCCATCCGCAACTTCAACAACTGCACCGAAGGCGATACCCGCGACGGCACCGCCGCCTGCCCGAAAGCCAAGCAGCATCCGTACTTCGGGCGCTTTGGCCGGGCCGACTGGCTCGGCGCGCGCAGTGCGATGCAACGCTGGTTCGCCGACCCCCTGGTGAACGTGCACAACGTCGACCGTGGCCTGGGCACCATCTTCACCCATGACCATCTCGGCCCATCGACCCACCAACAGCTCGGGCTGTATGCGACCGTGCTGGCCGAGCCCGCAGGCTCTACCTGGTACCACGCCGAAACCGGCGAACAGCTGTACAACCCGGCGACCCGCCAGGATGGCGGCCCGACCTCGTGGCAGGCGGTGATCCAGACCGGCGACCACGACGGCGATGGCAAGAACGACAGCTACCGGGAGTTCTTCCTCGAATACAGCGACTTCCAGCACGCCTATGAAGCCGGCGTGTATGTGGGCGCCGGGCCCAATGGCGTACCGGATGGCCAGGCCTATCCGGCCACCGCCGACAGCTTCCGCTACGCCATCAACCCGCCCGTGCGGCAAAAGGCCTCGACGCTGCTCGAGTCGGTGGTCGAATCCCGTGGCGGGCTGAGCCCGGGCTGCCCGACCCGGCCGTGCCCGCAGGCGATCTCGGTGGATGACCCGGGTATGTTCGTCGTCAACTACCGCAACGAACCGCTGGCCCTGCGCGTGTTCGACCCGAACAAGGTCGGCCCGGACGGCAAGCGTGGCATGCAGGCCGACGGCCTCGGCGGCGACCTGGCCTACGCCATGCAGAGCCGCACCGACCGCGCCATCCCGGCGATGAACCTGGCGCCTTCGGCGATCACCCAGGCCACCGGCCCCACTGGCGGCACCACGCTGTTCCCGCCGCACGTCAACAAGGGCAGCGAGCCGGGTGACCCGTTCACACCGCTGCTGCGCACCTATTCCGGTGACAACGTGCGCCTGCGCATGCACGCCGGCGGCCACGAAGAGGAACACAACGTTACCCTGCACGGCGTGAAGTGGTTGCAGAACGGCTCGGGCTTCGGCAACAGCTCCAACTCGGGGTGGAAGTCGTCGCAGATGGTGGGCATCTCCGAGCAGCTCGGGTTCATGGCACCGGTGTCGATGATTTCCAGCTCCGCCGCCACCAACGGCGATTACCTGTACTCGCTTGACGCGGCGCTGGAAGGCTACTGGAACGGCATCTGGGGCATCATGCGCAACTACACCGCGCAACGCGCCGACCTGTTCGCCCTGCCGAACAATCCGCAGCCGGTGGCCATGCGCAATACCGTCAATTTCGACGGCATCTGTCCGAAGACCACGGCCAACGCCAACGGCATCGGTACCCGGCCGACGGTCAAGCGCAGCTACGAGATCGTCGCGGCCCTGGCCAATGATATTCTCGAGAACCGCCACGGGGTCAGCATCAATGACCCGGCCGGTATCGGCCAGCACGTCGGTGGCGCGCTCAAGGCCAATGGCGGCACTCTTGTGTTCAACAGCCGCAAGGTCGATATTCCCATGGCCACCGTCACCGACGAGGAGGACGGCGCGACCTTCACTGTGGGCGGGCACAGTTCGCCTTTGCATGACCCGACCGCGGTGCTCTACGTGCGCAAGGCCGACCTTGACACAAGTACCGGCAAGCTCAAGGCCGGCGTGCCGGTCGAGCCACTGGTGCTGCGCGCCAACGCCGGCGACTGCATCAGCATCACCCTGGAAAACCGCCTGCCGCTGATGATGCCCGACCTGCCCAGCAGCGCGGTGATGCAGAACGTGGTCAAGCGCGACCGCGCCGGCGGCGAGGGCTCCACGGCGTTCAACAACAACCTGATGCGCCCGTCCAGCCACGTCGGCCTGCATGCGCAGCTGCTGGCCTACGACATCACCAAGTCGGACGGCGTCAACGTCGGCCTCAACCCGGTGCAGACCGTGCCGCCGCGCAACGGCAGCAGCGGCGCCTACCCGAACCGGGTGTACCAGTACTACGCCGGGCACCTGGAGCGTGAAGGCAAACCGGTGCTGCAACTGGGCCGCACCGTGGACAACATCAACACCACGGCCATCGAGTTCGGCGGCCTCAACCTGACCCCGGCGGATGTCATCAAGCAGCCGCAGAAAGGCCTGGTGGGCGCCATGAGCGTGCTGCCGCAAAGCGCGACCTGGACCGAGGACACCGCCAGCCGCGCCCAGGCCACGGTGAAGGTCAGCGGCCAGCCCGACTACCGCGACTTCGTCACCGTGTGGCAGCGCTCGCTGAACATGCGCTGGGCCGATGGCCGGCCGGTGGAGGGCATCGCCACCGAGGGTAACGGCGTGCCGGGCGATCCGAAGGACAACGGCAACATGGCGATGAACTACAAGACCGAGCCGCTGTGGCTGCGCTTCGGCCTGGCGCCGGACGCGCCGTTCGGCCATGCCGATGGCTTCGGCTTCGCCGATGTGCCCAATGCCCACATGGCCTACAGCAATGCCCTGGTCGGCGGCGATCCGCAGACCCCGGTGCTCTGGGCCAAGCCCGGCCAGCCGGCGCGCAGCCACGTACTGATGCCCAGCGGTGGTAGCCGTGGCATCACCTACCAGCTCGACGGGCACCTGTGGCCACTGCACAACTACCAGGCCGAGAAGAGCGACGTGAGCGGCTACCCGATGGGCCTGCCGGGGATCGGCTCGGTGCGCTACGGCTACAACCCGATGGCGATGTACGTGGGCGCGCAGGAAAGCGTGCTGCCGGCGGCGCACTTCAGCTTCATGCTGCCCAGTGCCGGGGGCGCCAACGCGGTGCCGGGGGATTACCTGTTCCGCGACTATGCGGCGTATGGCAATGCCTCGGGGCTGTGGGGGATCCTGCGGGTGACCAACGAGCCACCGCCGGCGGTGGCGCCTGCGCAGTGAAAGGGGCCTGGCGGCCTGACCGGGAAGTGGAGAGGCCGCCAGGTATCTGCCGACAGGATTGGAGCGTGATAGCGTGCCGGATTGAGGTAATATCGCCCCCTCGCCAACGGCAGCCCAACGCGCCAGACAAAGGATTGCATGCCCGCCAACCTGTCCCTGCTGTTTTTCTGTGTCGTGCTCGCTGCGCTCGCCGGCTGCCGGCCTGAGCCCACGCCGCCCCTCGACCAGCAGCTCTATATCTGGCAACGCCAATGGCAACCCGCCCACGAGCAGGCCCTGGCGGACAGCCGCGCCGACTTTTCGACCTTGCGCGTGCTGGCCTTGCAAGCGCAGCCCAAGGCCGGGTGGAGCAGGGCGCTGGTCGACCTGCCACGGCTCAAGGCCGATGGCCGGCCGGTGATCGCGGTGGTGCGCCTGGATGGCCAGTTGCCGGCGCTCGACCTGCAGGAGGCAGGCCCACAGATGGCGCGCCTGCTGGCGGACTGGCAGGCCGCGGGTGTGCCCCTGGAGGGGCTGGAGATCGACCATGACAGTGGCAGCGCGCGCCTTGCGGGCTATGGCGAATTTCTTCTGAAACTGCGCGCCCAACTGCCGCCGGGCCTGAAGCTGAGCATCACCGCGTTGCCCGCCTGGCTCGATAGCCCGCAGCTGCCGGCGCTGTTGCAGGCGGTGGACAGCAGTGTGTTGCAGGTGCACGCAGTGAGCGACCCGCGTCGCGGCCTGTTCGATCCGGCGCAGGCCAGGCAATGGGCCGAACGCTGGAGTCGCGTCGGCGACAAACCGTTCTACCTGGCCTTGCCAGCCTACGGCGTCGCGTTGCTGCCCGACACCGGCGGTGCGCCCGTTGTAGAAAGCGAAACGCCCTTGAACCGTGGTGGCGAACGCCGCGAACTGTTGGCCGATCCACAGCAATTGGCGGACCTGGGCAGACAATTGCGCAACCAGCCACCTGCGCACCTGGCCGGGCTGATCTGGTTCCGCCTGCCGTTGCCCGGCGACCGCCGCGCCTGGAGCCTGACCACCTTGAGCGCGGTGGCGCGGGGCGATGCGCTCGCCAGCCAATGGCGGGTCGAGCTGTCCGGGCAGGCGGGGCTGCGCGACATCACGCTGGTCAACGTCGGCAATCTCGACCTGCCGATGCCTGCACGGGTGGAGCTGAACGTCGCATCCTGTGATGCTGCCGACGGGCTCAACGGCTACCGCTTTCAGCAATCCCCGCGACACATCACTTTTAACCGCCAGTCCAGCGCGCGTCTCGCCGCTGGCGGCCGGCGCGTCCTCGGCTGGGCGCGCTGCCATGGAATCGATCAAGGAGCATGGAATGTCTACCCGTAACTGGCCCCGGCGCCTGCTGTGCCTGTCCCTGAGCGTGCCGGCCGTTCCGGCGCTGGCCTGTGGCCCGGACTTCCCGATGCAGTTGCTCGGCGACCGAGCGCACACCCTGGCCGAGTTGCCGGAGGGCAATTTCGGCTTCGAGGTGAATCGCCTCGGCGAGCAGATCGCAGGCCTCAAGCCCGCCACCGATGCGACCCTGACGCCTTATTGGGACAGTGACGACAACGACCGACCTTACCGTGAGCAGCGCAGCCGTATCGAGGCAATCGAGCTACCGCAATCGCTGCGCGAGAAGGTCGCGCAACTGCGGGCCCTGCCAGATCCGCAACAAGTGCTGGAGCAGGGCGCCGAACTGCCGGATGAACTGCGTCTGTACATTGCCGGCGCAGTGGCTTTCGACACAGGCGACCACGCCCTGGCGGCGGATTATTTCGCCAAGGTGCTGGCCCTGCCAGCTGAACAACGCAAGCTGCGCAGCACCTGGGCGGCCTACTCGCTGGGGCGGGCCTTGATGGCCCGGAGCTTCGAGGCCAGTGATGATCCGCAACAGACCCCGCAGGCCCTGCAAGCCCAGGCGCGCGAGGCTTTCCACCAGGCCCGCGCGCTCAGCGCCGAAGGCTTCAGCGACCCATTGGAACTGGGGGTTGCCAGCCTTGGCGAGGAGGCCCGCCTGGCCAAGCTCGCTGGCGACTGGAACAGCGCCATCCGCTTGTATGCCAGCCAGAGCCGTCTGGGCTCGGGCAGCGGCTACAGCTCGCTCAGGCAGCTTGCCAACGAACTGGTGAGCCTGCCGGATGAACAGCTGAAGACGCAGTTGGCACAACCGATGCCACGCAAGCTGCTCACCGCCTATCTGCTCAGCCATGTCGGTTGGGACTACGACGGCCAGCCGACAACCCAGGCCCGGCGCCTGCCCGCGTTGCTGCAGGCCAGTGTCGGCGACCAGCTGGAAGACGCCGACCGCTTGGCTGCGTTGACCTATCAGCAAGGCAACTATGCCGCGACCAGGAGCTATCTGCAGCAGGCTGGCGATACCGGCCTTGCCTGGTGGCTGCGCGCCAAGCTGGCCTTGCGCGACGGTGACAAGGCCCAGGCCGCCGCTGCCTATGCCAAGGCCGCCGCCGCGTTCCCCCGCGAAGAGTCGTGGGGCTCGAGACAGACGCCCGACTGGGACTACGAAAGCGTGAAGCCCGGCTGCCGGGTCGAAGGCGAGGGCGCGATACTGGCACTGGAGCGCGGCGACTACCTGCAGGCCTTCGACTTGCTGTACCGCAGCCAGGACATCTATTGGCAGGATACGGCCAACGTGGCCGACCGCGTGCTGACCCTGGACGAGCTCAAGGGCTATGTCGACGCCCATGTGCCGGCGCCACCAGCGTCCAAGGTGGAAGAGGGCGGCTATGCACCGCGGCCGGTGGCGACGCAGCTGCGTGAGTTGCTGGGCCGCCGCCTGCTGCGCGAAGGCCGTTACGATGAGGCGCCCGGTTACTTCGCCACGGCCCAGTTGCAGGCCGACGCCAAGGCCTACGGCCAGCACCGCCAGGAGGCCGTCTCGCGCTGGACGCCCACGGGCCGCGCCGAGGCGCTGTTTGCCGCGGCCACCTTGGCACGCGGCGCCGGCATGGAGATCCTCGGCTACGAAATGGCGCCGGACTATGCCTGGCTGGGCGGCAGCTTCAGCCTGGGCAGTGCCACCCTGCAGCCCGGGCCGTTCATCGGTGCCGGCGAGGTGCAGCGCCAGTTGGCGACCGAGGCCAAACCAGACCAACGCTACCACTATCGTTATGTCGCCGCCGACCTGGCCAACCAGGCTGCGGACCAGTTGCCGCGCAGCAGCCAGGCCTTCGCCGCGGTGCTGTGCACGGCGGCGGGCTGGGTGCCGGGCACCGAACAGGAAAGCGCGCTGTACAAGCGTTACGTCCAGCAGGGGCCGTTTGTGCAGTGGGCAGAGGATTTCGGCAACCAGTGCGAAGCGCCCCGCTTCGACCAGGCCAACAAACGCTACGTGGCAGAGAAGCTGGATGCCGCGCGGGCGGCATTGCGGCCGTACAAGGCGCAGGTGCTACCGGTGGGGGTGGTGGTATTGGCGGGGGTTGCCTGGATGTGGTTGCGGCGGCGCAGGGCCAAGGTGTGAAACGAAAAGGGGGCGGCCATCAGCCGCCCCCTGACCTTCACTTCTGTGCAGTCTTCACCCCTGCATCCTGCTTCACCGTTTCCTCAAGCGTGAAACGGCCCAACGGGTTCTGCAGGAAATTCTGGATATTGCTGCGCGAAATATTGATGTAAGGGCTGTAGTACAGGTCGATCCAGTGCACGTCCTGCTTGGCCAGCTTCTGCAGGTCCTGGTACATCTGCTTGCGCTTGACCGGGTCGGTTTCCACCCGGGCCGCGGCCACCAGCTCCTTGACCTTGTCGTTGTGGTAGCGGGTCATGTAGTTCTGGTTGGTGTCGTGGCCAAGCACGAAGGTGGTCTTCTGGTCCGGGTCGAGCACGTCGTTGGTCCAGTACATCACCGACAGGTCGTAGTCGCCGTCGACCAGCATCTGCCAGCTCTGGGTCGGGTCTACTTTCTGCAGGTTGGCGGTAATGCCGACATCGGCCAGCTGCTTTTGCACCAGCACGGCGATCTGCTCGTCGGCCTCGTTGCCGGCGTTGACCACGTAGTTGACTTTGAGCCCCTCGGCACCAGCCTTCTTCAGCAGTTCACGGGCCTTGGCCGGGTCGAACGGGCGTTGCGGGTTGTTGGCATTGTGGTACAGCGCACCCTTGGGGATGTACGAGTAGGCCGCCTCGCCATGGCCGAAGGTCACGGTTTCCACCAGCGCCTTCTTGTCGATCGCCAGGTCGATGGCCTCGCGGACCTCGACCTTGCCCAGCAGGCCTTTCTCATGGTTGATGAGCAGGTGGTCCTCGCGGGTCGACGGGTCGATGTGGATGGTCAGGCTCTTGTCTTTCTGCAGCGCGTCGACGCGGGAGAATGGCACGAAGATCGCCGAGTCCAGCTCGCCGGCCTGGACCTTGAGCATGCGCGTGTTGTCATCGGGGATGGAGATCCATTCCACGCCGTCCAGGCTGACCTTGTCGGCTTCCCAGAAGTAGGGGTTCTTTTCCAGGATCACACGGTCGCCGCGCAGCCATTCCTTGACCTTGAACGCGCCGGAGGTCACCGGTTCCTGGGCATAGGCTTCTTCGCCGATGGCGTCCATGGCCTTTTTCGACAGGATCGACACGTTGGCGGTGGCCAGTTGCGCGAGGAACGGCACCGACTTGTTCTTCAGGGTCACCACCAGGGTCCGGTCATCGGGCGCTTCGGCCTTGTCGATGATCTTGTAGGAGTCGGCCCACAGCGAGCCGGGGTTGTCGCGGATGCGCAGCAGGGAGAACGCCGCATCGCTGGCAGTCAGCGGCGAGCCGTCGGAGAACTTGGCGTCGCGGACCTTGAAGGTGTAGGTCAGGCCGTCGTCGGAGACCTTCCAGCTTTCGGCCAGGCCCGGCAGGAGCTTGGTACCGCTGTTGTCGACGCGCACCAGCACGTCGTAGACGTTGGCGAAGACCCAGCTGTCGCGGTTCTGCGCGCTCTTGATCGGGTCGAACGTGGTGCTCTCCTCGCGGCAGCCGATGGTCAGCACGCCGGCGGCCTGAGCCATGCCGCCGGCCAGGGTGCTGGCGGCCAGCACGGCGGCGGTGAGTAACTTCAATGCGGTGGGTTTCATGCTCAAGCTCCGTTTGATGGTCATGTGGGGTGGGTCAACACGGCAGTCGCGGGTGGACGCAGGCATGGTGCCGGTTGCCCTCTGCGTGGCTGGGGGGAATGTCTGCGCCGCACTGGGGCAGCGCGTGGCGGCAACGTGGGTGAAAGGCGCAGCCGGACGGCGGCTGCAGCGGGCTCGGCGGCTCGCCGGCCAGCGGGTGCTGCGGCAGGCGCCGGGCCGGGTCGATGTCGGCGATGGACTGTACCAGCGCGGCGGTGTAGGGATGGCGCGGGTCGTCGAAGACCTCGGCCACCGGGCCTTCCTCGACGATCCGCCCCAGGTACATCACCGCCACCCGGTCGCACAGGTGGCGTACCACGCCCAGGTCGTGGGTGATGAACAGCAGGGCCAGGCCCATGCGCTGGCGCAGGTCCAGCAGCAGGTTGATGATCTGCCCCTGGATCGACACGTCGAGCGCGGCAACGCACTCGTCGGCGACGATCAGCCTGGGCTCGACGGCCAGCGCCCGGGCAATGCCGACCCGCTGGCACTGGCCGCCACTGAGCGAGCCGGGCTTGCGCTCGGCGAGTTCCGCGCGCAGGCCGACCAGGCCGAGCAGTTCGGCGACCCGGGCCGGGATCTGTACGGTGGGCACTCTGCGCTGCACCTGCAGCACCTCGGCGAGGATCTGGCCGATGCGCTGGCGTGGATTGAGCGCGCTGTACGGGTCCTGGAAGATCATCGCGGTCTCGCGGCGCAGACGCTCGATATCCAGGCGGTTGCCCTGGCACATGTCGCTGCCGTCGAACAGCACCTGGCCGCTGCTGGCCGGGGTCAGCTGCAGGATGGCCCGGGCCAGGGTGCTCTTGCCGCAGCCCGACTCGCCCACCAGGCCCAGGGCCTGGCCGGCGGCGAGGCTCAGTGAAGCGCCGTTGACGGCGTTGACCTTGCGTGGACGCAGGTTCAACAGGCCGCCGCCCGGGGCGGGGAACTGCACATGCAGGTCGTTGACCTGCAACAGCGTGGTCATGACAGGCCTCCGGCCAGCAGCGGGGTATGGCAGGCCAGGCGATGCCCGGGGCCGACCACCCGCAGTTCCGGTAATTGTGTCCGGCAGTCAGGCGTGGCCTGGGGGCAGCGCGGCTCGAATCGGCACCCTGCGGGCAGGGCGTCGAGCAGTGGCGGTTGCCCGGCAATGGTGTTCATCAGCCCCGCGTGCCGCCGCGCCGCCGGGTGGCAGGCCAGCAGCCCGGCGCTGTAGGGATGGCGCGGCTGGCTGAGCAGGGCCTGCTTGGCGCCATGTTCACACAGACGCCCGGCATACATCACGGCGATACTGTCGCAGGTCTGCGCGACCACGCCGAGGTCGTGGCTGATCAGGATCATCGACAGGCCGCGGCGGTCGCGCAGCTCCAGCAGCAGGCGCAGGATCTGCGCCTGCACGGTGACGTCCAGCGCCGTGGTCGGCTCGTCGGCGATCAGCACCTTGGGGTTGCAGCCCAGGGCCACGGCGATCATCGCCCGTTGCCGCATGCCGCCGGAGAACTCGTGGGGATAGCTGTCGACGCGGGTTTTCGGGTCGGGGATGCCGACCTGGCGCAGCACCTCGATGGCCTCGGCCCGCGCTTCGCGCCGCGAGGCGCCCTGGTGCAGGCGGATGCCCTCGGCGATCTGCGCGCCGATGCGCATCAGCGGGTCGAGGTGGCTGCTGGGGTTCTGGAAGATCATGCCCAGCTCGCGACCGCGCATACGGCGCATGCCGGCCTCGTCCAGGCGCAGCAGGTCGTTGCCGGCCAGGCGCACGGCCTGGCCTTCGAGGCGCAGGTTGGGCGACGGCAGCAGGCGCATCAGGCCGCGACAGGCCAGGGTCTTGCCCGAACCGCTTTCGCCCACCAGGCCGAGGATCTCGCCCTCGCCGAGGTCGAAGGACAGGCGATCGACCAGGGTGATATCGCGTTGGCCGGCGCGGGCGATGACGCTCAGTTCGCGAACCTGAAGCAGGGCAGGGCTCATGTGCGGTCTCCCAGAAGCTCGGCGACGCCGTCGGCCAGCAGGCTGAAGCCCATGGCCAGGGTCACCACGGCCAGGCCCGGGAAGGTGCAGATCCACCAGGCGCTGGTGATGAAACTCTGCCCCTCGGCCACCATGGTGCCCCACTCCGGGGTGGGCGGCTGCACGCCAAGGCCCAGGTAGCTGACGGCCGCGCCATTGAGCAGCACCAGCACCGCGTCCGACATGCAGAACACCACCGAACCGAACAGGGCGTTGGGCAGCAGGTGGCCGAACAGCACACGTCGGTGGCTGAACCCCAGGCTCCTGGCCGCCAGGGCGAAATCGCCTTGCTTGAGCACCAGGATCTGCGAGCGGATCAACCGCGCATAGGACACCCAGCCGACCAGGGCCATGGCGATGTAGAAGCTGCCCAGGCCCGGGCCGAGGATGGCCATGATCGCCAGCATCAGCACCAGGAACGGGAAGGCCAGGACGATATCGACCAGGCGCATGCAGACGTTGTCCAGCAAACCGCCGACATAGCCGGAAACCGCGCCGATGCAGGTGCCGAGCAGGAACGGGAAGATCACCCCGATCAGCGCCATCTGCAGGTCGATGCGCGCGCCCCAGATCACTCGCGAAAGAATGTCGCGACCGAAGTTGTCGGTGCCGAAGGGGTGGGCCAGGCTGGGCGCGGCCAGCCGCAGGTCTGCATCCTGTGCCAGCGGGTCGAAGGGTGCTATCCACGGCGCGCACAGGGCCAGCAGGCACCAGCCAAGGACGATCGCCAGGCCGCAGTACAGCGTCAGGCGGCCATTGCCCAAGTGCCAGGCCAGGCGCCAGCGCAGCGCCAGTGCGGGGCTCTGGCTCATTGGATGTTCACCCGCGGATCGAGGGCGGTGGTCACCACGTCGGCGATGAAGTTCACCGCCACCGTGGCACAGGCCAGTACCATGGCCACGCCCTGGACCACCATATAGTCGCGGGTGAAGATGCCGCGCACCAGCAGCTGGCCGACGCCGGGCAGCGAGAACAGGCTCTCGATCACCACGGTGCCGCTGATCAGCCAGCCGATGTTGACCGCCAGCAGGTTGATGGTGGGCAGCATGGCGTTGGGCAGAACGTGTCGGCGCAGAATCGCGCCTTCGCCCAGGCCGCGGGCGCGTGCGGCAGTGACGTGGTCGGCCTGCAGCTCAAGGAGGATGCTCGCGCGCAGGTTGCGCACCAGCACCGCCGAGAGCGCCAGGGCGATGGTCAGGCACGGCAGCACCAGGTGGTGCAGTTTGTCTGGCCAGGTGCGGCCATAGCCGGACACCGGGAACAGTCCCCAGTGCACGCTGAACAGCAGGATCAGCATCAGCCCCAGCCAGAAGGCCGGCAGGCCGAGCCCGGCGGTGGTGAACAGACGGATCAGGTTGTCGGCCCAGCCGCCCTTGTGGCGGGCGGCGAGGGTGGCCAGCGGCACGGCGATCAGCAACGCCAGCAGCACGCTGCCCAGCACCAGCAACAAGGTGGGCTCGATGCGCCCGGCGATCAGGGGCAGGGCATCGACCTTGTACAGCAATGACTTGCCCAGGTCGCCGTTGAGCAGGTTCTTCAGGAAGTACAGGTACTGCACCCAGATCGGCTCATCGAGGCCGAACTGGGCGCGAATCTTCGCGATCGCGTCCGGCGTGCTGCGCGCGCCGAGCAGCACCCGCGCCGGGTCGCCGGGGATCGAGCGCACCAGCACGAAGGTGATGATGCTGATGCCCAGCAGCACCGGCAGCAACTGCAACGGGCGAACAAGGACGAACCGGTAACGTGCCAGGTTCATCGATCAACCCCGGTTGCGCTGCAGGAAGTCCAGCAACACCGGGAAATAGGCCTGGGGTTCTTCGTAGAACGGCATGTGGCTGCTATTAGGGAACACGTGCAGCTCGGCGCGGCCGTGCAGGGCCAGGTTCATGCGCATGGCGCAGGCGGGGGTCAATTCGTCATGCTGGCCGGTGGTGATCAGCACCGGCATGCGGAACTCGCCCATCTGCTCGAGGCGGTTCCAGTCCTTGAGGTTGCCGATATAAAGGAACTCGTTGGGGCCCTGCATGGTGCTGTACGGGCCCATGTTCCAGTCGCCCAGCGAGCGCTGGATCGGCGCCGGCCACTGCTCGAGGCGGCAGACATGGCGGTAGTTGAGCAGGGTGATGGCCGCCTGGTACTGGGGATGGTCGAGGGTGCCCAGGGCCTCGTGGCGCTGCATCATCGCCACGGTCTCGCTGCCCAGCGCGCCGCGCAGGCGTTCAAGCTCGGTGATCAGGTGCGGGATATCGCCGACGGTGTTTTCGAGAATCAGACTTTTCAGCGACTGCGGGTGATGAATGGCGTACTCGATTGCCAGCCAGCCGCCCCAGGAGTGCCCCAGCATGTGCACGCGACCCAGGTCCAGGGCCTGGCGCACGCGTTCGACCTCGGCCACGTAGCGGGTGATGTTCCACAGGCTGTCGTCATCCGGGCGGTCGGAGGCGCCGGTGCCCAGCTGGTCGAAGGCAACCACGCGGATACCCTTGTCCTTGAGCCAGGCATGGGCGTCGCGCAGGTAGTCGCAGGGCAGCCCCGGCCCGCCATTGAGGCACAGCAGCACCTCGTCCCCTTCGCCAAAGCTGTACACCACGACGTTGTGGCCATCGACCTCTACATCGAACCGCTGGTCAGGTTGCATCTCACGCCACATCGCTACTCTCCTGTTGGCCATGGCTTGGGGCTATAACTAGCGCAGGAGAATTCGTCGCCTACAAGCTAGTGTTTCCTATAGGTTTTGTATGGCAGTCCCGCGCCAAGCCGTGGCATTCTACGTGCCGGACTTCAAGTTGGAAATCCACAAGGAACACAGGGAGTGTCAGGTATGCAGGCCAAGGTGGCTGAACTTAATTCGCGTCTGGCGTCAGGCAGCAGCCTGGACGAACAGATGGACAGCGTCGCCGACCTGGCGGCGCAACTGGGCTTCGACGCCCTGGTGTATGACTACAGCCCGGTACCGTTGGACCACACCGGCGAGCTGATCACCCCGTCCGTGGTCAGGCTGCGCCAGACCCCGAAGGACTGGCAGGACCTGTGGTGCTCCGAAGGCTTCTACCAGATCGACCCGGTGCAGCAGGTGGCCGTGTCCTCCATCGCCCCCTTCGTCTGGTCGTACCTGCCCAAGGGCGAGACCGTCCTGCAGCGCTTGATCGACAGGCGCCATGCCCCGGTGGTCGGCTACTTGCACGATGCGCAACTGACCTGCGGGGTAACCGTACCCATCCACCTGCCGCGCGGCGGCCTGGCGACCCTGACCGGCCTGCGCCCCCAGGCCAGCCAGCGCGACCTGGACGACGCCCGGGAACACCTTGCCGATTTCAGCCTGATCGCCCATGCCCTGCAGGAAGCCGCCTATCCCTTGTTGGCCAAGGAATCCGCCACCCGCGCCATCCGCCTGACCCGTCGCGAGGCCGAGTGCCTGCGCTGGGCCGCCGAGGGCCTGACGGCGGGGGAGATCGCCGACAAGCTCAACCGCTCGCTGGCGACAATTTCCCTGCACCTGACCTCGGCCATGCACAAGCTCGGGGCCAAGAACCGCGTCCAGGCGGTCGCCCGGGCGGTGCATTACCGCCTGCTCGACCCGTGAAAGGGGCAAAAAAAACCGAAAACCTAGCGAACTCTCTAGTTATGCCGCGTTGCGCATAGGGTTATCGTGTGTTCCATGATTCACATGGAGCCGGATGAAATGGAACTCACCCCATCGCGTGAAGGTTTTGCCCCCTTTGGCGACTACCAGACCTGGTACCGCGTCACCGGCGACCTGGCTTGTGGCCGCACCCCGCTGGTCATCCTGCACGGCGGCCCGGGCTGCACCTACGACTATGTCGATGCCTATAAAGATGTCGCCGCTGGTGGCTACCCGGTCATCCACTACGACCAACTGGGCAACGGCCGTTCGACCCACCTGCCGCAGATGCCGCCGTCGTTCTGGACGGTGAAGCTGTTCCTGGATGAGCTCGACAACCTGCTCAAGCACCTGGGCATCAGCGAGCGCTACGCGCTGCTGGGCCAGTCCTGGGGCGGCATGCTCGCCAGCGAACACGCGGTGCGTCAGCCCAGGGGCTTGCGCTGCCTGGTGATCGCCAACTCGCCGGCCGACATGCGCACCTGGGTGCGCGAGGCCAACCGCTTGCGCGAGGAACTGCCCAAGGACGTCCAGGAAACCCTGTTGCGCCACGAAGCCGTGGGCGACTACACCGCGGCCGACTACATCGCCGCCACCCAGGTGTTCTACGACCGCCACGTGTGCCGGCTCAAGCCCTGGCCGGAAGAGGTGGCACGCACCTTCGCCCAGGTGGAGGCCGACCCGACCGTGTACCACGCGATGACCGGGCCCAACGAATTTCACATCATCGGCAGCACCAAGGACTGGACCATCGTCGACCGCCTGCCGCGGATCAACGTGCCGAGCCTGCTGATCTCCGGGCGCTACGACGAGGCGACGCCGCTGGTGGTCAAGCCGTACCTGGACCTGATCCCCGGTATCCGCTGGGCGTTGTTCGAGAACTCCAGCCACATGCCGCATGTGGAAGAACGGGTGGCGTGCATGGGCACGGTGGTCAAGTTCCTCGACGAGAGTCTGTAGCTTCAACGGCCGCCCGCCGGCCGACAGTTTCCCTTCCTCAGGCCTGTCCGGGTTCAACCTGGCGGGCCTGAGTTTTATCTCCTCCCAGGTGACGAGCACCAGCACGTTCCCACGCGGTGATTAACAACCCAACGCCCCAGCGCTATCCTTAACCCAGTTCCCCAAGGAACCTCACCATGCGCCGGCTGCTACTGCTGTTACTGATCACCGTCATCCCAGGCTGCCAAACCCCACTGCCAGCCGCCAACCCGCAGATGGCCTGGGTCGACCTGTCGCTGCCATTCCCCAATGACCGCGTCCTGCTGGCCGAACGCCTGGACAAGCAACGCCTGGATGAAGGCCGTTTCTTCCAGGTCAGCCCCGGCAGCCACGAACTGATCGTGCGCTTCGACTATGAAACGAACGGTGGGGGAGGCACGAGCATGCTGGGTGGCACCACCGTCCGCCAATGCTACCTCACCCTCGAATACGCCCATTTCCAGGCTGGTCAGCGCTATGTCCTGGAAGCCCGCTCCATGGCCCTGACACCCGAGGCGAGGCTGTACAATGCCGCCCGGGAAATCGTCGCAGAGGTCAGTGAGTTCTACTGCCTGATGTGACCGAGCCCGGTTCATTGACTGTTCGTGAAGGAATTCAACCGTTGTGTGAAGCATGAGT
Source organism: Pseudomonas sp. FW305-96 (assembly GCF_058783825.1). Taxonomy (NCBI): domain Bacteria; kingdom Pseudomonadati; phylum Pseudomonadota; class Gammaproteobacteria; order Pseudomonadales; family Pseudomonadaceae; genus Pseudomonas; species Pseudomonas sp. FW305-96. The sequence goes on along the minus strand of NZ_JBYSYW010000004.1, from coordinate 134,308 downwards.
CGTTCGCTGTTCATTTCCCTGGATGGCCCCAAGGGCACCGGCAAGACCACGCTCCTGGAAGCCGTCACGCAAGCGCTGAGGGCGGAAAACAGGAAGGTGATCCGCATCAGCGAGAAGAACAGCGATCCCTACCGGGGCGAAACCATGGTCCTGGTCAACCAGTTCGTCAGGAAACCCTGCCGGGACCTGGAGATGAAGGTTTGTGAGCGCCTGGCGGACAGCCGTGCCTGGATTTCCCGGCACGTGCTGGCCAAGCAGCCGACGGACAGCATCATCCTGATCGATCGCTGGTACCCGTCCGATGCGGCGTTTCGCCGGCTGGTGCCGTTTGCCGAGATCCTGCGGTTGAACATCGAACGCAACGTGCGGGTGCCGGACCTGCATGTGGGCGTTGTCACCGACCCTGAGATTTCGTGGAGGAGGGCAGCGGCGCGGTCACGCGGCTTGAGCAGTACTGTGATGCACGCACTGGAAGAGCATGTCGCGTGCACCCAAGCGTTCGAGCAAGTGGTTGCCGATCAAGGGTGGGTTTTATGTCGTAACGAAGGAACCCTTGAAGAGGCAACGCAGGCGTTGGTATCAGAGATCCGTAGCCTGTTTGATTAACCTGCTCGAAAAGTGCCTTCTTTCGTATGCTCGAGCCACTGCTCATAGGTAATGCGGCTGATGTGTTCTGTCCGGTAGTCCTGGAGGAACGGGTTGTACTTGTTCTCTTCAGTATGGTGATGGCGGAAACCACACTTCGACTGCGCGACAAAGGACTGACTGTTGTTGGCAAAGTAACCACACCACAGCGCTTTGAGCTTCAGGGTTTCGAAGGCGTGTCGCATCACTTCCCGCACAGCTTCGGGAATCAGGCCCTGGCCCCAGTACGGTACTCCGATCCAGTAGGCGATTTCGCCTTCCTGCGCACTGATTTCGAAGTTGCTATCGCCACCGATAAGGATACCGACGCACCCTACCGCACGGCGATTTTCCCTCAACTCGACGGCATAGACCTCAGGGTGATTGAAGACCGTGCGAATGATCTCGGCACTGTTTTCCACACTGGTGTGCCGGGGCCAGCCGGCGATGGGACCGACTCGCTGGTCCTTGGCGAATTCGTACAGATCCGCAGCGTCGGTGTCTCGCCAAGGGCGCAGCAGCAGTCGGGTTGTTTCCAGGCTCATCTCATGTCCTCAGTTGGCTGATCAGGTGGGGAACAGGGTAGGGAGGAAGACAGGTTCGGTATACATCAGTACCTCGGTGATTTCGGTACTTTTCGAAACTAGATGGCCAATGGGTGATAAGATTCATCCCGTTTCAGGTCCTGGCATCTAGAGGCTATGCAGCATATTCCGCAACTTTTTACTGCTGACGACCCACCGCGCATGGGTGATACCACCCTGACCGAAGGGCTGGGAGTGCCACTCTCCTTCGGCCACACCTATCTGACGCTGCTGGTCTGCCTGTCCGGGAGCGCCCGCTTCACGCTCAACTTCAAGGAACATGTGGTCCGGCGCGGTGATGTGCTGCTGCTGGCCGAAGACACCATTGCCTTGCTCAAACGTCGCTCACGCGGATTCAAGGTATTTTTTTGCCTGATGCCAAAGGGTTTCGCTGCGGAGGTCGCCTACCAACTGCCCAACCCCCTGTTCATCTTCTTGCATGAACATCCACATTGCGTCCCGGACAGTGACGACAGGCCGTTGATAGAAGGATGGCTGGCGCAGATGCGGGATATCGTGAAGTGCTGCCCGACTTACCGGCACGTCATGCTGCGCAACCAACTGCAGAATCTTTTCCTGAAAATTGCCGAGCAGCTTCCAGCTACATACAAAGGCAGCAGGGCGTTCAGCCGCAAGGAAATGCTCAGTTGGCAATTTTGGGACTTGATCGGCAAGCACTGCACCAGGCACCGGGATGTGAAGTTCTATGCCGACGCGCTGAGCATCACGCCGTTCTACCTGTCACAGCTGACCAAAGCGTTTTTCAACGACACCGCCAAAGGCCTGATAGATCGCCAGGTGACCCAGGAAATCAAGGCGCTGCTTTCCTACAGCAATCTGGCGATCGGCCAGATCGCCGACGAGCTGAACTTTGTCGATGCCTCCTACCTGTGCCGCTACTTCAAGCGGCAAACCGGTGTTTCGCTTTCTCGCTATCGCCTCCAAGGGCAGCAGGAAGCGGGGCAGGCTTGAACCGCTTTTCGATAAACAACGGCGTCTCGGTAGATTAAAGCCTGATGAGCGCCAGCATGTCTTCGCCGTCTGGGGCCATGCCGACCTCTTCGAAGCCAAAGCTGGAATAAAATCTTTTCGCCACGGGATTACCAGGGTTGTAGCAGATTTCAATTTCTTCCAGGCCAGGGGCTCGCTTGATTTCTTGAAGTGCCAGGCCTAGTGCTATCCTACCGATGGATTTTTGTTGGTGCTTCTTGTCAACCATAAACCGCCAGATGGATATTTTATGGGGTGACGCCTGAACCCACATGAAAAAGCCAACAGGCTCATCGTTGGCGTAAATGGCCCGTACGGAGTATTCAGGGTTGTACGCAGCCTCCACCAGTGACCAGGTATTGCTGGCCACATAGTCTTCTTGCTCGTCTGTGACTTCCAATTCGCAAGCGGCTTCATAGTTATGCTTTGTTATTGTGGCGAGTGATATTTTCACAAAGGCTCTCTGGATCTCAATGGTTTCGAGGGTACTGAAGTACTGCTAACTCCCCGATTAGAGTATTGGAGGTTAACTGGCCGCTACCCTCAAGAACTTGTTTGTAAAAGATTGTCCGGTCCGGATATACCGCTGCCATACGCAAGGCCAAGCCAGGCCAGCCGCCGGCACTTTAAAGAGGCCTGGCGAACCGACCCGGGCCGAGGGCGGCAACCGAAACTACATGTTGTTCTAGCGCAACGATTAGCCCAGGACGTTTTACATGCGTGAAGCGTTCGACCCTCGACAGGCTCTGGACACCCACCTGGCCACCGAACACTTTCTTCGTTTTGCCGAGCAGGCTGACGCGTTGTTGGCGGATCCGTTGCAACTGATCTTCCTTGACCCGATCCACCGCTGAAAAGCCTGCGAGTCACCAGGGAATTGGCCTGCCATCCCAGGCCCAGAAGGTACCGGTCTGTAACGGTCCATGCCGGCCGACGAGTTCGAGGATGCAACGGGCGGCAAACGCTGGCGAGAACAGTTTGTCGATTGGCACATTGCCCTGGAAGGGGCGCGATAGCGGGGTATCGGTAGTCCCGGGGTGCAGGGCAAGGACTGTTGAAGCGGGATTGAGCCGCTTGAGTTCGATGCTGGCCGTGCGCAACAGCTGGTTGAGCGCAGCCTTGCTCGCGCGATAGCTGTACCACCCGCCGAGGTGGTTGTCTCCGATCGAGCCGACCCGGGCCGACAGGGCGGCGAAGGTGACCGGTTGCTGGCGCAGCAATGGCAGCAGGTGCTTGAGCAGCAGGACAGGGGCAAAGCAGTTGGTGACGAAGCTGGCCTGCAACCCTGCCATGTCCAGTTGCGCCAGCGACTTCTCGGCGCGTGCCGGGGGGGCGTGGAGCAGGCCAAGGGTACTTAAGACCAGGTTCAGTTGCGCACAGCTGACCCGGACCTGCGCTGCCAGTGCTTGCAACGCCTGTTCATTCCGAGCATCGCAGTCGATGCGCATCAACCTGCGGCCATGGGTCAGGGCCAGAGCATCGAGCGGCGTGCTGCAATTTGCCTGGCGCGACACGGCGATCAGCAGGCCCACGTCTTCGCGTGCCAGCAGTTGTTCGCACAGGGCAAGCCCGATGCCTTGGCTGGCGCCGCAGACCAGCACGTTTGCGGGGCTGTGGAGGTTGGTGATGAGGCTCATTCGAGGTGCTCCCCTGGCATGGATCGAGCTGCCCTAATTTCTATACAGCATTGGAATTTATCTGTACAAAAATCTAATCTTGTACAGAATTTGTTTTCTGTACAGGTTTATCATGGCCTTTGCTCTACGATTAGCCTGCTTCTGTCTGCTGTTGACCTCGCTCGCCTCGATCGGCGCGGATTGGCGAGCCACGCTGCCGGCGGCTCAACGACTGGGTGAAGGCGAGTTCACCTGGTTCGGCCTGCGCCTGTACAGCGCCCGCTTGTGGGCAGAGGGCCCGCTGCTGGACTGGGGTCGACCGTTCGCCCTGGAGCTTGCTTACCACCGGTCGTTGTCCCGGGACACCCTGGTCAAGGCCAGCATTGAGGAGATGCGTCGCCTTGGCGCCGGCAGCGTTACGGCACAGCAACTCGACGCCTGGACCGGGGAAATGCAAGCGGCATTCGTGGATGTGCGTCCCGGTATGCGCATCACGGGGGTGTACCTCCCGCAAGCAGGTTGCCGCTTCTACGTCGATGGCCGGCTGCGCCGTGAAGTGGCCGATGTGGCCTTTGCCCGGGCGTTCTTCGCCATCTGGCTGGATCCGCGCGCCCGGGATCCACAACTGCGCCAGCGCTTGCTCGGCCTGGCCGGCAACGATCGAGGACCCTGAACATGTACAAAGCATTGTTGTTGGTAGGGGGCCTGCTGCTGGGCAGCTGTGGCAATGTCGGCGTCGAGCACTATGCTGACGAGCAACCCAAGCTGGACCTGGCGGCCTTCTTTTCGCGTCCGGTGCAGGCCTGGGGCATGTTCCAGAAGCGTTCCGGCGAGGTGGTGAAGCGTTTTCACGTGCGTATCGACAGCCGCCGCGATGGCGACCGGTTGATCCTCGACGAGCAGTTTCTCTACAGCGACGGTACCCGACAGCGGCGCACCTGGACGCTGGTACCCGATGGCCCCGGTCGCTGGCGTGGCACCGCTGGCGACGTGATCGGCGAGGCCCGCGGCGAGGTGGCTGGCAATGCGCTGCGCTGGCGTTACCAGCTGGACCTGCCGGTTGACGGGCGGCACTGGCAGGTGGACCTGGACGACTGGATGTACCTGATGGACGACGACACCCTGATCAACCGCTCGCGCATGAGCAAGCTGGGCGTGGAGATCGGCCAGGTCACCCTGTTCTTCCGCCGCCTGCCGGAGGGCACGCGATGAATCTCAATACACTTTTCGATCAGGTCGGCGCCGGCAAGGTCCGGGCGCTGGAGCTGCTGTCGCTGGAAGGCGGTTTCTACCTGCTGCGGGCCATGGCCGACGCAGGGCCGGTCACGCTGAGCGACGATCACGGGCAGGCCGTCCGCTTTCGCTCCATCACGCAGTTGCGCCAGGTGCTGGCCGGGCTGCCGCCGGTGCCGTGCATGCTGGTCCAGCACGTGGTACACGATGAAATGTGTGGGCAAGGCGACGGCCCCGTCGCGCCGCTGCGGGTGCCGGTGACGCTGGACGAGCAGTGGTAGCCCCGGCGATGCGCCTGGGCCTGGTGCTGGGCGATCAGCTGTCGTTCGAGCTGGCGAGTCTCGCCGCGCTGGACCCTGCCCGCGATGCGATCCTGATGGCCGAAGTGGAGGGCGAGGCGCGCTACGTGCCGCATCATCCGCAGAAGATCGTGCTTATCTTCAGCGCAATGCGTCATTTCGCCCAGGCGCTGAGGGCGCGTGGCTGGCATGTGCACTACGTCGAACTGGACGCCGACGGCAACAGTGCCAGCATTGCCGGCGAACTGCGTCGCTGGCAGCAGGCCCTGGGCGCCAGCGAGATCCACCTGACCGAGTGCGGTGAGTGGCGCCTGGAACAGACGTTACGGGAGGCAGGGCTACCGTTGGTGTGGCACCGCGACACCCGTTTCCTGTGCTCGCGAGAGGCTTTCGCACGCTGGGCCCAGGGCCGCACCCAGCTGCGCATGGAGCATTTCTACCGCGGCATGCGCAAGCGTTGCGGCCTGCTCCTGGAGCCCGACGGCAGCCCGGCGGGGGGCGCATGGAATTTCGATGACGACAATCGCAAGCCGTTGGCGCGCGGTCTGCGAGGCCCGTTTCCGGCGCATTTCGAACAGGATGCCATTACCCGTGGCGTGGTGGCCTTGGTTCGCCAGCGTTTCAGCGACCATTACGGCGAACTGGATGGTTTCGACTATCCCGTGACTCATGCCGACGCTCAACAGCTATGGCGTCATTTTCTCGATTTCGGCCTGGCGGCGTTTGGCGACTATCAGGACGCCATGGCTGAGGGCGAGCCCTACCTGTTCCATGCGCGCATCAGCGCGGCGCTGAACATCGGGCTGCTGGACGTGCGCTGCCTGTGCGAGGACGTGGAAGACGCCTGGCGCCAGGGCCGGGTGCCGCTCAACGCCGCAGAGGGCTTCATCCGCCAGTTGATTGGCTGGCGCGAGTATGTGCGCGGTATCTACTGGCTGCGCATGCCCGAGTACGCCAGGCTCAACCGCCTGGGCAACACTCGCGACCTGCCGGACTTTTACTGGACCGGGCAGACGCGCATGCGCTGCATGGCGCAGGCCATCGGACAGACCTTGCGCCTCGGTTACGCGCATCACATCCAGCGGCTGATGGTCACCGGCAACTTCGCCCTGCTGGCCGGAATCGTGCCCGCCGCGATCTGCCAATGGTACCTGGCCGTCTACATCGACGCGTTCGACTGGGTAGAACTGCCCAACACCCTGGGCATGGTGATGCACGCCGATGGCGGTTACCTGGGTTCCAAGCCCTATTGCGCCAGTGGTCGCTACATTCAGCGGATGTCCGATCACTGCAAGGCCTGCAGCTTCAGGGTGGACAAGGCGGTCGGTGAAGACGCTTGCCCATTCAATGCGTTGTACTGGCATTTTCTCATTCGCCACCGCGCCCAGCTTTCAGGCAATCCTCGTCTGGCCTTGGTGTATCGCAGCCTGGACGGCATGGCGCCTGCCCGTCGCGAGGGCGTGTGGCAACGCGGCCAGGCGCTGCTGGCGCGGCTCGATGCCGGCCAGGACCTATGAAGAAGAAGCAGCATCTTCCAAGCAAGGTATGCGCGGCATGCGGCCGGCCTTTCACCTGGCGCAAGCGCTGGGCGCGGTGCTGGGCGCAGGTGCGCTACTGTTCTGAACGCTGCCGCCGCTCAGCGCCGCGCGGCGAGTCGCACCAGCAAGGGCAGGGCCAGGGCCCAGACCGGCACCAGCAGCAAGCCCGTGACCACGGGCCCCAGGGGCAAGGCGATATCGGCCAGCCCGGCACCGCTCAGGTACGCCAACGGGCCACCCAGCGCGCCGACTGACGCACCGCGCCAAAACGGCCAACCCGCCCAGGCCAGGCTGTGGCGCAAGCCGCTGGCCAGCACCAGCCACAGCAGCGCCAGCCACAATGGCAGTGGCCATGCCTCGAAACGAAAAATCCCAATTGCCCCCAGCAGACCGTCCAGCATGCAACCGGCCAAGGTCACGCGTAACAGTGCGCCGACTTCGGTACTGCGGGCCGGGCACAGTTTAAGGTGCACGGCCAGCCCCAGCGGCACCAGGAGCAATAGCCAGGGTACCTTGGCGCCCAGCACGCAGGCCCACCAGCCTACCTGCAGCCATAGCGCATTGGCGATCAGCCAGGCGCGGGGCATCGTCATTGCCCGGGCAACGGCGCCCGCCGCGCCTGGGGCGCCGCCCACAGCAGCTGGGCCACGCCGATGGCCCGTTCCTCGAAGCCGCCTTGGCAGTAGCACAGGTAGAACTCCCACAGGCGCTGAAAGGTCTCGTCGTAGCCCAGTGCCGCCAATGTGCCGCGCGCCTGGCGCAGGTTGTCGCGCCAATGCACCAGGGTGAGTGCGTAGTCGACGCCGAAATCCTCCAGGTGCACGAGGTTGAGCGCGGTGCGACGGCTGGCGGTGTCCAGCAGCACGCTCAGCGAGGGCAGGGCGCCGCCGGGGAAGATGTAGCGCTGGATGAAATCCACCGAGCGCCGCGCCTGGGCGTAGCGCTGGTCACGGATGGTGATGGCCTGCAGCAACATCAGCCCGTCGGGCTTGAGCAGTGACGCGCACTGACGGAAGTACACCGGCAAGTAGCGGTGGCCTACCGCTTCGATCATCTCGATGGAGACCAGTTTGTCGAAAGTCCCCGTCAAGTCGCGGTAGTCGTCGCACAACACGGTCACCCGCTGCTCCAGCCCAAGGTCCTTCACCCGTTGCAGGGTATAGGTGTACTGCGCGTGCGACAGGGTCGTGGTGGTCACCCGGCAGCCGTGGCGGGTGGCGGCGTGGATCGCCAGGCTGCCCCAGCCGCAGCCGATTTCCAGCAGGTGATCCTGCGGGCTCAGCTCGAGCTTCTGGCAGATGCGCTCCAGCTTGCGCCGCTGAGCCTGCTCCAGGGATTGTTCGGGGTGCTCGAACTGCGCGGCCGAATACATCATGGTCGGGTCCAGCAGTTGCTCGAACAGGGTATTGCCCAGGTCGTAATGGGCCAGGATGTTGCGACGGGCGCCTTGGCGGTTGTTGCGGTTGAGCCGGTGCAGCAGCCGCAGGGCAGGGCGGCCGAGGCGTGCCAGGCCGCCCTCGAGGGCGTCGAGCACATCGAGGTTGGCCACGAACAGGCGGGTGACCAACGCCAGGTCCGGGCTGCGCCAGTAACCATGGATATAGGCTTCGCCCGCGCCGATCGAGCCATTGCCGGCGATCAGGCTCCAGGCGGTGTCGTCGAGTATCTCCACCTCGGCCTGCAGCGCGCTGCCGGGGTCGCCGAACGTCCACTGGCGACCATGACAGAGTAGGCGCAGATGGCCATGACGCAGCTTGCCCAGCTGGGCGAGCACGGCCTTGCGCGCCAAGCCGCCGAGCAGTGGCGCCAGGCCCGCGGACTTGCTAACGCTCAGGGTCGGATTGGACATGATCGGGGTCCTCGCAGGAGTGGCCGAGTGCCAGGTTGCCTCGGCTGGCGGTGTGGTCGTGGATGGGCGTGCGTTTGATGAAAAGGCGCAGGGCTTGCCAGTAGATGGCCGAGACGGTGCGCAGGCTGATCCAGGGGAAGGCCAGGATGTAGTCGCGCACAGCCTTGCGATTCAGCGGCCGGCGCTTCAGGGCCAGGTCGGCCTCGAACACTTTCTGGCTGCCTTGCCAGTTCTCCATGTGGATGCGCATCTGTGCCTGGTCCAGGTGAAAGCGCACCCGATAGTCCATGTCCAAGGGCATGAACGGCGACACATGAAAGCGCTTGGCCATGGCGAAGGTTTTCGCCGGGTCGCCTTGCACCGGCAGCACATAGTGGAAACGCTGCCGCCACGGGGTGTTGCGCACCTCCAGCAGGATCGCCGCCAGATGTCCGTCGCGGTCATGGCAGAAATAGAAGCTCACCGGATTGAACGACAGCCCCCAGCAACGCAGCTGGGTCAGCAGGCACACTGGCCCGTCGGGCATTTGCCCCGTGGCCTGGCTCACCAGCAATCGCGCGGCCTGGGCCAGCGGCTGACCTTGGTGGGTGAGGCTCGGCAGGTAGTCGGTTTCCCGCCAGCAAAGCGGGGCCAGGCGCCAACGCCCCAGCCAGCGAGACAGGCCCATCAGCCAGGCTTGTTCGTCCAGATCCAGGTAGAACAGGCCGATCCGGTAACGGAAGGCATGGGGCCGCGGACTCAGGCGCCGATGACTGAGCCAGCCCAGGCACAGGCCACTGTTCACAGCTGCTCTCCGAAGTGCCTGGCCACCTGCAACGCACTGACCACGCCGTCCTCGTGGAAGCCATTGCCCCAGTAGGCGCCGCAGAAATAGCTGTGCTGTTGGCCTTGCAGTTGCGTTTGCCGAGCCTGCGCGGCGGATGCCGCCAGGCTGTACTGCGGATGGGCGTAGCTGAAGCGGGCGAGGATCTGCGCAGGGTCGATCAGCGCGGTCTGGTTCAGGCTGACGCAGAAGGTCGTCGGTGCCTGGATGCCCTGCAGGATGTTCATGTTGTAGGTCACCGCGGCCGGCGCCTGCTCGGGGCCGCTCAGGCGGTAGTTCCAGCTGGCCCAGGCGTTGCGGCGGCGCGGCAGCAGGCGGGTGTCGGTGTGCAGCACCACGTCGTTGTCGGCATAGCCGATGGCACCCAGCACGGCACGCTCGTGCACGCTCGGCGCCTCCAGCAGCGCCAGGGCCTGGTCGCTGTGGCAGGCGAATACCACGTTGTCGAAGCGCTCGGTGCCGGCGTCGCTGACCAGGGTGACACCGCCTTCGTCGCGGCCGACCCGGTGCACCTTGCAGTCAAGGCGGATGCGTTCGGCGAAGGGGCGGCACAGCGGGGCGACATAACTGCGCGAACCGCCCGCGACGACACGCCACTGCGGGCGCTGGTTCACCGACAGCAAACCGTGGTTGCGACAGAAGCGCACGAAGAACGCCAGCGGGAAGCCGAGCATATCGGCACGGGACATGGACCAGATGGCCGAGCCCATGGGCACGATGTAATGCTCGATGAAACGCGGGCCGTAACCGCGTTCATGAAGATAAGCGCCCAAGGTGGTGGTGGCGTCGATACGCTGGTGCTCGAGGTCGGCGAGAGCCTGCCGGTTGAAGCGCAGGATATCGCGCAGCATGCCCCAGAAGCCCGGCGACAGCAGGTTGCGGCGCTGGGCAAACAACGTGTTCAGGTCGTGCCCGTTGTATTCCAGACCGCAGAGTGGATCATGCACGGAGAAACTCATCTGCGTCGGCTGCGAAGCGACTCCGAGCTGTTCAAGCAAACGGATGAAATGGGGATAGGTCCAGTCGTTGAAGACGATGAACCCCGTGTCGATGGCATGGCGCTCACCGCGCCACAGCACGTCGACAGTGTGGGTGTGGCCACCGACCCAGCCGGCGGCTTCGAATACCGTTACTTCGTGCTTGCGCGACAGCAGGTAGGCGCAGGTCAGGCCCGCAATACCGCTGCCGATGATGGCTATGCGCATGGTTGCTCAGTCCGTTTCTTGACGTGCCAGGCGCCGGCCCAATGCCAGGCGCGCCCGCGCCGGCAGCGCTCCGAGCAGGCGCAATCCCCAGGTGAACAGGCGCGGGAAGTTTATTTCCAGGGGGCGACGCGGCAGCCGTCTGGCGATGTGCTGGGCGGCGCGCTGGGCCGACCACAGCTGCGGCATCGGGAAATCGTTGCGCCGGGTCAGTGGCGTGTCGACGAAGCCCGGGTTGACCAGCGTGACGTCGATGCCGGCTTGCGTCAGATCGATGCGCTGCGACTCCACCAGGTAGCGCACGGCGGCCTTGGACGCGCCATAGGCACCGGCCCGGGGCAAGGCCAGCCAGGTTACCGAGCTGCCCATCACCACCAGGTGAGGACGTGCGCCGGCCCGCAGCAGGGGCAGGGCGGCCGCCAGGCAATGGCTGAGGCTCAGCAGGTTGGTGCGCATCACGCGCTCGACCAGCGCCGGATCGAACCGGCCGGGCTCCAGGTATTCGCAGGTTCCGGCGTTGAAAATTGCCAGGTCCAGTGCGCCCCAGGCCTGGCGAATGCGGGCTGCTATCTGCGTGACCTGCTCCGGATCGTCCAGATCACCGTTGGCCAGCAGCACCTGCCCGGGAAAGCGCTCGGCAAAAGGCACCAGTTGCTCGATCCGGCGACCGCCCAGGGCTACCTGATGGCCTTGCTCCAGCAGGCACTGCGCGAGCGCCGCACCGATGCCGCTGCTGGCACCGGTCAACCAGCAGCGGCTCATGCCAACCGCCCCTTGAGCCAGCGAATCGCCCCGCCCATCAGCGGAATATGCTCGTAGAGCAGGGCGCCTGCGTCGAAGAAATCCTGGTGGAAATGCACCCGATCATGCCATTGCAGGTAGCTGCAGCCTTGCAGGGAAACCGGGCGACCGCCGGCCAGCCGGGGGTGACGAAACTGCAGGGTCCAACGCAGGTACCCTTGCCCGGTCTTCACCTCGTCGACACCAGAGAAGACATAACGGATGTCATGGGCGTTGGCGTACAGCTGGGCGAAATAGGCCCGCAGGTCGCTTAGCCCATCAATCTGATGCAGCGGGTCGCGGAAAGTGACGTTCTCGCTGTACAGGTTTTCCAGCGCTTCGAGGTGCTCTCCATCGAGCTGGGCGAAGCGCTCGGCGAAATTCTGCAGGTACGTTGACATGCTCGGCTCCGGGAAATCCTGTACAACCCGGTATTTTTGTACAGGTATAAACGAAGCCTACGTTTAAATCTGTACAAGTCAACGTTCTTGTACAGATATTTTGCTCAGAGACCGGCCGCCGCCAGTTGGCGACGCAGGTCGGCGACCTCGGTTTCCAGCTCGCGCACCCGCTCCTCGGCGGCGATCTGCGCCGAGACATCGTGTTGAATGCCGATGTAATAAGTCAGCTGGTCCGCCTCGTTACGCACCGGGGTGATGGACAATTCGTTCCAGAACAGGCTGCCGTCCTGGCGATAGTTGCGCAGCACCTGGCGGCAGGGCTGGCCCTTGCGGATCGCCTCGCGGATCGCGGCGATGCCCGACTGTTGCCGATCCTGGCCCTGAAGAAAGCGGCAGTCCTGGTAGAGAATATCGTCCGCGCAGTAGCCGGTGAGGCGCTCGAAGGCAGGATTGGCGTAGATCAGGATGCTTTCTGGGCCCTCCTGCTCGGCGACGACGATGCCATCGTTGGAGTGCTCGACCATCAGTTGCAGGAGTTTTGCGTTGATCATTGGGGACACCCATGGAAAGCCTAAGCGGTATGGCGGGCGCAACGGTACAAAGCGCCGGCGCGATTCGCTACATAATGGCCTACCTGAGCTCGCCGCAGAAAGAGCGTATGGGTTTAGAATGTGCCATCTTTCCGACGATCCCTCCTGATGACCGAAGCCATCTCACCCGATTTATTGCCCATGCGCGACGTGGTCAGCCTGACCGGCATCAATCCGGTGACCTTGCGCGCCTGGGAGCGCCGCCACGGGCTGATCCGCCCGCAGCGCACCGACGGTGGCCATCGCCTGTACACGCCCGGCGACGTGCAGCGCATCCGCGACATCCTGCACTGGACTGCCAACGGCCTGCCGATCAGCAAGGTCGGCGAAATGCTCGCCGCCCAGCGCCAGGCGCCCGTGCAGCAGGACTCGGCCTTCCACGACTGGCGCGCCACTGTGAAACGGGCGGCGATGGCATTCGATGCACGGGCGCTGGAAGGTGTCCATGGCCAGCTGTTCACGCTCCTGCCCAAGGCTACCGTGCTGCGTGAGGTGCTGCTGCCGGTGTGGCAGGAAATGGCGGCAGGCAGGGCCTTCGGGGAACGCAGCCAATGGTTGTTCCTCGACACCTTCCTGCGCGCCCGCCTGCTGCTGCGCCTGCAGATGAACCAGGCCGATGCGCCAAGGGTGCTGCTGGCCGGTACCGAGGGGCATGCCGAACTACCATTGCTGTGTACCGGCCTGCTGCTGAGCGCCGAGCAACAGCGCGTCGACGTGCTCGGCTGCGGACAGCCGTTGGAGGAACTTCCGCTGGTGTGCGCGGCAACCCTGCCGGCAGCGCTGGTGATCGCGGTGCAAGGGCCGGTGAACGCCGGCCTGGCCAGGCGGCTGCGCGCATTGCAGATGGAGATTGCCTGCCCGATGGCCCTGACCGGGGTGGCGGGTTCGCAAGCGGTGTTGCAGGGCATTCCGCTGCGTGTGCTGGACGAGCAGGGGGATGATGTGGCGGGGATGCTCAACGCCTTGCTCAGGGGCGCCCTGGATCTCTGAAAGCAGGGCGGCGTTGCCGATTTGGTCAACGCCAAACAGAATTGAATTTTGCCCTGCATGAGCGGTTCTACCACAGCGAGCTCCTCGATTCTTCTTGCCCGGAGCCTGACCGCAGGAGAACCGAGTGCCTAGAATCATCACCCCATCGACCCCCGAACACGAAATCACCGAACATAACGCCAGGATGTTCGGCTCGCCCAAGGAGCGCCTGGACTTCTACCGGCGTGAGATCCAGTACGAAACCAGCATCCTGGCCAATCGCACGGACGCCTATCTGGCAGCCCAGTCGTTTCTGGTCATCGCGTTCGTCTCATCCATGGGCAACCTCAATCAGGGGTGGGGCGAGATGTTCACCCTGATCGTGCCTGCGTTCCTTGCCTTGCTCGGGGTACTGAGTTCGCTCAATGCCTGGCCAGGCATTCGTGCGGCTTACAACATCATCGATCACTGGCAGCTCAAGCAGAGCCACTTGTTGCGCAGCGAGCCCTTGATGGGGCTGGCCTATGACGAGTCGCCGCTGTTCTGCGAGGCCGAAACCTCACGTGCGGGGCATCGCAAGTCATTGCTCTTTTCACTGCGTACCCCGTGGATCTTCCTGGTGTTCTGGGTGCTGCTGGGTAGTTATTCGGTGTATATCCAGCTGGCGTGAACAACCCAAAGCATGGCCCCGGCTCGATGCAGGCGTGGGACGAGGGGGCCATGGGCCAATGTCAGCGCCCCAGCGCTGCGATCAACTGCTCGTTGAAGGCGGGGATATCGTCGTGTCTCCTTTTTTGATAGGTCTGAAAGGGCAGGCCTCGGGCCTGGCGTGAAGTTCCAGCGGATTCCCGGAAGGCTGGCATCACCTCTTGCCAGGCAGCACCGCGCCCAGCACCTGCTTGGCCGTCTGCACGATCACCCCAACCTCGTCAGGGTCGCCCTTGAGCAGGGTGCTGGCGAATTTCTTCGCCTGCTCCAGCTTGATGTGCGGCGGTAGCGGGGGCACGTTGGGGTCGGTCTTGAATTCGATCAGCACCGGACGGTCAGCGGCCAAGGCCCGTTCCCAGGCGCTGGCGACTTCCTCCTCGCGCTCGACGAAGATGCCCTGCAGGCCGATGGAAATGGCAAACAGGTGGTAGGGCACGTCGGGTATGGACTGGGAGGCCTCGAACTTCGGGTCGCCTTCCATGACCCGCTGCTCCCAGGTGACCTGGTTGAGGTCCTCGTTGTTGAACACCGCGCAGATCCACTTGGGGTTTTCCCATTGCTGCCAGTACTTGGCCACGGTAATCAGCTCGGTCAGGTTGTTCATCTGCATCGCACCGTCGCCCACCAGGGCAATCACCGGGCGTTGCGGGTAGGCGAACTTGGCGGCGATCGCATAGGGTACGGCGGCGCCCATGCATGCCAGGCCGCCGGACAACGAACACTGCATGCCTTGGCGGATCATCAGGTCACGCGCGAACCAGTTGGCGCAGGAACCGGAGTCGCTGGTGATGATGGCCGCATCCGGCAGGCGCGGGGAGAGCTCGTGCACCACCCGCTGCGGGTTGATCGGGTCGGCCTTGGCCAGGGCGCGTTTTTCCAGGGTCTTGTCCCAGCGCGCGCGCCAGCCTTCGATCTTCTTGCGCCAGCGCCTGTCGGGCTTGTGTTCGAGCAATGGCAGCAGCGCCTGCAGGGTTTCGCCGGCGTCACCGACCAGGTTCACCTCCATCGGGTAGCGCAGGCCGAGCATGTCGGGCTGCAGGTCGATCTGCACGCCGCGGGCCTGGCCTTCCTTGGGCAGGAACTCGGAATAGGGAAAGCCGGATCCGATCATCAGCAAGGTGTCGCATTCAGTCATCAGCTTGTAGCTGGGCTCGGTGCCAAGCAGGCCGATGGAACCGGTGACCCAGGGCAGCGTGTCCGGCAGCACGGCCTTGCCCAGCAGCGCCTTGGCCACGCCCGCCCCAAGCTTTTCGGCCACCGCCTCCACCTGTTCGCTCGCCTGCAGGGCGCCGGCACCGACCAGGATGGCCACCTTGCGCCCAGCATTGAGTACGTCGGCGGCCTGCTGCAGGTCAGCCGTGTAGGGCAGTACCCTCGGCTTGCTGTAGCCGACGCCGGAGTGCACGGTGCCATGGGCCCTGGCGGGCGCTTCATAGGGCAGGTCCTGCAGGTCATTGGGCAGGATGATCGCGGTTACCCGGCGCTCGCCCACGGCCGTGCGCACCGCGCGGTCGAGCAGGTGGCGTACCTGGGCAGGGGTGGACGCCTGCTGCACGAACGCCCCGGCCACATCCTTGAACATCGACAGCAAGTCCAGCTCCTGCTGATAGTGCCCGCCCAGCGCCGCCCGTGCCTGCTGGCCGACAATGGCCAGCACCGGCTGGTGGTCCATGCGTGCATCGTACAGCCCGGTGAGCAGGTGCGAGGCACCGGGGCCCGAGGTGGCGATACATACGCCCAGCTCACCGGTGAACTTGGCGTGGGCGCTGGCCATGAACGCGGCCATTTCCTCATGGCGGGCCTGAATGAACGCGATCTTGCCGTTGGCCCGGTTCAACGCGCCGAACACACCGTTGATGCCGTCGCCCGGATAACCGTAGATACGCCGCACGCCCCACTGGTACAAACGCTCGACCAGGAAGTCACCTACCGTCGTTGTCATCGTCGTGTCCCTGTCAGTGATGGATAGGGTCTGGACTGGGCCGCGAAGGGGAAAGTTTCACTGGATGCACCTGGTCGCCCGGCAGGAACCTCGACGCTGGCAGCGGATTCTCAAGGGTATCGCCCAACCTCATCGCGAGGCCCTCATGCTTGCCCTCGACAGCACCACCCAGCCGCAGAAGACGCTGCATTTCGCCGATGACGGCGCGACGCCGAACAGCCGCTTCGCCGTGTTGCTCTACCGCCTGCGCCTTGCACCGGCCGAGGACAACGCGGGCGCCTTCGAGGCGTTGTTCGCCGCCCACCAATGGACGCCGCTGTGGCGCGACGGCATTTTCGACTACCAGCATTTCCACCCCAATGCCCATGAGGTGCTGGGTGTCGCCTGCGGGCAGGCGCGGGTGACACTGGGCGGCGCGGGCGGCCAGACGTTGACCGTGAGAGCGGGCAATGTCCTGGTGCTGCCGGCCGGCACCGGCCATTGCTGTGTCGAGCACAGCGATGACTTTCTGGTGGTGGGGGCTTATCCGCAGGGGCAGGAGAAGTACGCCATCCAACGGCCCGAGGACGGCGCATACGACCAGGCGCTGGCGCGCATTGCCGCCGTGTCCAGGCCAGCGCAAGATCCGGTGGCCGGCGCACAAGGCGCCCTGATGACGCTATGGCGCTGATCTCCAGCCCACGGTATTCAGGCCTCTCTGAAGCGCAGCATGTCTTCCTGGGGTAACGCGGTGACCTTGATCGCCCGCACCGGCACGGCAAACTTGGCGCCGATCCTGGAGAAACGCTCCAGCAGGTGGAAATTGATGGCCTGCTGGATATCCATGTACAGGTTGTAGCCGGGGTCCTTGACGATATACACGCACTCGAATTCCAGCGCCTCCTTGCCGAAGCCCCGCAGATGCGCGCGGTCGAAGCGCGCCTGGCCCTGTGCCTTGATCGCTTCCTCGATGATGCCGGGTGCCTTCTTCACGGCATCGGTGGGGGTGTCATAGGACAAGCCGAACTCGAAGACGATGCGTCGCTCCTGCAAGCGCTTGTAGTTCTGGATGGTGCTGCTGATCATGCTGGCATTGGCCATGACAATCTGCTCGCCGCCCAGGCTGCGGATCCGCGTGGTCTTCAGCCCGACATGCTCTACCGTGCCGGCCAGGGGGCCGACGACGATGAAGTCGCCCACCTCGAAGGGCTTGTCCACGGCGATCGACAGCGAGGCGAACAGGTCGCCGAGGATGTTCTGCACCGCCAGCGCCACGGCGATGCCACCCACGCCAAGGCTGGCGACGAAGGCAGTGATGTTCACCCCCAGGTTGGACAGCATGGCCAGCACCACCACTGACCACAGCAGTACCCGCGCGCCCCAGGCCGAAAGGGTGGCCAGCGCGCTGCCTTGGTTCAGCCCCTCGTTGCCGTGCCGGGCGAAATAGCGGCGCAGGCCCAGGGCGATGGCGCGGTTGGCCCATAGACCGATCTGCAGCGCCGCCACCACGAACCACAGGCTGCCCACCCGGGCCAGCCAGCGCTCAGGCAGGTCGAGCATACCCAGGCCCACCAGCAGGGAGGCGAGCAGCAGCAGGGCATTGCTGGTGCCGCCGAGCACCTTGGCCAGCACCTGGCTGAACGCGCCGTCGTGTTCGGACCAGCGGCGCACCCGCCGCTGCACGAAGCTGATCGCCGCCCGCGCCGCGACAAAGGTCAGGGTGGCGACACCCAACGCCAGCAACAGGTTGAGGATGGAGATACCGAATAGCGTGGTATCGGTGAACAGTTCAATGATGCGGTCATTCATGAGTGGCTCGCCTCCTGGTTGCCCTCGGGGATGTGCAGCGTCCTTTCATGGGACGTCGAGGTGCGGCCAGAGGTCGATCGGATTTTCACGGCTGGGTTTATGGAACGTCTTGACCCTGCCAGCGCTCCACCGCGTTACATGGCTTGTCCACTTCGGATACACCATCCCAATGAATTGCGTGCGCGCCTGACCGGCAGCTTTACGCTGATCTTCAAGCCTCACATGGCAGTGAGTGACAGACGCAGACCAAGGTAGGGCGCACGCGTGCCTGGTCCGCCTACTGGCGCTTGCGTTCAAGTGCCGCCAGCACCCAGCCCGCCACGAATCCCAGGGCCAAGGCGGTTGCCAGGATGGCTGCGGGGTGGCGTTGCAGGCGCTCGACACCCGCCAGCAGACGCCGCCCCTGCACCGCTGCGAAGGCTGGGGCTTCAGGTGTCGATGGCCGCTGTCCGGGCTGTTCGACTTCACCGGCCCCCTCGTCAGGGGGCCAATGCTTGAGGCGCGACACTGCCAGGGGGGTGCCGTCCGCCAGGGTCAATACCAGGTCCTTGATCTCGCCGGCGATGCGGTTCGCGAACACCGGCTCGCCCGTGGCATCGAGGTTGTCATAGATGAACCGCCGCCCCTCCAGCCACCCCACGGCGGTCAGCAGTTCCGGCCCCAGGTAGTACTTGCCGTCGAGGAAGAAGCCGGTGAACGGATGCACCCGCTCGAGGTTGTCCACGGCATAGCGTTCTCCCGGCTTCATGCCGGTGGCGGGATCGATCATGGCTGCACCCTCCGTGTGGCTGTAGCGCGAAAAACACGGCCGTCCTTATCCAGGTCGACCGGGTCCGGAAGCCTATCGATGCGGACATCGCGGGTACCGCGACAGATCAAAGCTCTCATGGGTTGGATCTCCTGCGCGCTGTGGTGACGGGTCTATGCAGGGGAAGCCAGGGAGCGCGGTAAAGTTCAGGCGCAGATCACCAGTGGCATTGCGTTGTGGTGACCATCCAGGCGGCTGGACGGAACCTCGTACGGCGCGCAGCCATCTTCCGTAAAAGAAAGCAGGGCGGCCCGCGATGAATGCCTTCAGCGACCCGATGACCCCGGCGCAATGCCGGCTGGCAGCAGTCAACCGCTGGTTCGACACCTACGACAACCACGCCCTGCGTCGGCATTGTCCAAGCACCTACCACGACGAACTGTTGCGCCAGGCCGATGAGATGGATCGGCAGCGGTTGATCGACTGGACCGAGTGGCGCGACCTGCGCCGGCTTGCCGATCGTGCGTTCGTTAAGGCGGTGGCAGGTGCGGACTATCACGTTGAATAGAACCTGCGGTGGCCGACCATTCGTCCTGTCGATCGCACTTCGGGCGTGGCAATCATTTCAACCGTTCAGCCAAACTCACTCAGGAGTGAACGACATGCCCCGTGGAAACAAAGGCAAGTACACCGAGAAACAGAAGCGCAAGGCCGAACACATCGAGCAAAGCTATGAGCACAAGGGCCTGTCCAAGGACGAGGCCGAGGCTCGCGCCTGGGCTACCGTCAACAAGCAGTCCGGCGGCGGTGACAAGGCCGGTGGGTCGGGCAGCAAGACATCGCCGAGCGAAAAGAAGACAGCACGCGCCGATTCGGCCAAGCGGGCGGCGCAAACGCGTCAGGGCCATGCGCGTGAGTCAGGTGCGTCACTGGGTACGCAAACCAAGGAAAGCCTCATGAAAGAGGCGCGAAGCAAAGATATCAAGGGGCGTTCGAGCATGACCAAGGCGCAACTGGTCGAGGCACTGCGCAATAAAGGCTGAGGCGGTACTGATCGGCCGATAACGGTTCCAGGCTTGGAGGAGGGCGGCCATGCGCTGCGAGGCGAGGTGCCTAGCCGCCCGGATGCTTCAGTCCTTGCTGGCGTTGAGCTTGCGCAGCTCTTCGTAAGTGGCGGACTGGACGAACCAGAAGCCGGAGACGATGCACCATCCGAGGCTGCCGGCCACGAAGACACCCAGGGCTGGCAGGAATCCGCCGGTGAACAGGGTGATGAGCGCGAACAGCCAGATAACGGCCAGGGAGATGTAGAGAACGATGTTGTTGACGCTGATGACGAAGTCTTTCACGAAGCGTATTCCTTGCGGGATATCAAAAAATTGCCCCTCCAGGGGCGCGCAGATGCTATCACATTGCTGCTATTGAGGGCTTGACCCACGACTGATACCTGCTGTTGAATATGCGCCCTCGAATCCCCGCAACCGTTCCCCAAAGTGGTGAAGCCAGTGCCCTGCGCCATCAAACACGCCTGATACCGACGACGGTCCATCGTGCCTGATGGCTGCCCGTGCCTGCGCGCGGCGGCGCTTCACTCTCGTACCTGCCTGATCCTGTCGTCGGTTTTTCCCTGTTTCCAAGGAGAAACCCATGACTATGGATTTTCGTGCCGACGCACATTCCCTCGAACTGCTCAAATACCCCCGCACAGCGCATCTGCAAGGATCGCGTCTGCAGGACGGCGACAGCGATGCCGGCCAGGTGGCCTATGGCTCGTTGGTTGGCCAATGGCTGGTGGTGGAAGAGAAACTCGACGGCGCCAACGCCGGCATCAGCTTTACCAACGGCGGCGAGCTACGCCTGCAATCGCGTGGCCATTACCTCAGCGGCGGTGGTCGCGAGCGCCAGTTCAACCTGTTCAAGCAATGGGCCGTGGCCCACGAGCACTGGTTGCTGGAGCGTCTTGAAGACCGCTTCGTGCTGTATGGCGAGTGGCTGCACAAGAAGCACTCGGTGTTCTACGACCACCTGCCGCATTTCTTCTGCGAGTTCGACGTGTGGGACCGCGCCACAGGCCAGTTCCTGTCCACCGCGGCGCGCCGACATCTGCTCGCGGACGGCCCGGTGCTGTCGGTACCGGTGCTGTACGAAGGCCCGGCACCGCGCCGCTACGCCGAGCTGATGGCATTGCTCGGCGACTCGCTGGCCAAGACTGCGCGTTGGCGCGAAGTGTTCGAGCAGGTGGTACGCCGCGAAGGCCTCGACCTGGCCCGCGCCTGGCGCCAATGCGACCGCTCGAGCCGCATGGAGGGGCTGTACCTGAAGCTCGAAGACGAGCGCCAGACCCTGGGCCGGCTCAAGTGGGTGCGCCAGGACTTTGTCCAGGCCATCCTCGACGCCGACCAGCACCATGCCAACCAACCGTTCATACCCAATCAACTGGCCGCAGGCGTCGATCTCTACGCACCGCGCCTGTCCCTGGACTGGCACGGCGAACGCCGCGGCGACTGTGGACCTTCCTGAAATGGATATTCGACTGCAACAACTGGTGCCCGACCCCGGGCACGACATGGACTGCGCCGCCTGCCTGGCGGCTATCCCGGCCCTGGCACGCCTGGCCGACACCCCGCAGGATCCGACCTATCACGCCGAGGGCGATGTGTGGGTCCATACCCGGCTGGTGGTCGAAGCGTTGCTGGCGCAGAGCGCTTACCGCGACGCCAGCGCCGAGCAGCGCTTCGTGCTGTTCTTCGCCGCCTTGCTGCATGATATCGCCAAGCCCGACACCACGGTGATCGACCCACAGAACGGGCGTATCGGCCAACCCGGCCACTCGCGCCGGGGCGCGGTGGATGCACGCCTGCTGCTGTGGCGCGCTGGCGTGCCGTTCGCGCTGCGCGAACAGATCTGCCGGATCATCACTGTGCATCAATTGCCGTTCTTCGCCTTGCAGGGCGACCGCAGCGGGCGCAGCGCGGAGTTTCTGCTGCACAAGCTGTCCTGGGAACTGCCGGTGTGGATGCTCTGCGCAGTGGCTGAGGCCGACATGCAGGGCCGCCACTATGCCGGCAAGGCCGATGTGCTGACCGCCATCGAGCTGTGGCGCGAACTGGCCGCAGAGGAGGGGTGTTTGTACGGCCCAAGGCCGTTTGCCGACGACTACACGCGTATTCAGTACCTGCGTGGCGCCCGCGTGCACCCGGACTATGCGCTGCACGAACCCCAGGGCTCCCCGGTGGTGATGCTCTCCGGCCTGCCGGCCAGCGGCAAGGACACCTGGACTGCCCGACACCACCCGGACCTGCCGGTGGTGTCGTTCGACGACGCGCGCCAGGCGCTGGGCCTGCGCCACGGCCAGAACGAAGGCGCTGCCGCGCACTACGCCATCGACCGGGCCAAGGCGCTGTTGCGCGAGCGCAGGCCCTTCGTGTGGAACTCGACGCACCTGTCGGCGCAGATGCGCAGCCGGACGCTGGACTTGCTGTACGGCTACGGGGCGCAGGTGGAGATCGTCTACCTGGAGCGGCCGGAGGACGAGATCATGCGGCGGAACCAGCGACGCGATACATCGCTGCGCAATGACGATATACGGCGGATGATGTTCAAGTGGGAGGTGCCGTTGCCGACTGAGGCGCATCGGGTGAGGTATGAGGTGGTGACGGGGTGAAGCACAGGGCACTGTGCCAGTATGGCTGCTAGGCTCTTTGAATGCCTTCCTGCCTATCGAGGAGGGTAAGGTCGAAAGAGCAGCGGTTCATGCACGTTCCACGGAGGGTCACATGCTTATCCGACTCCTGTTCTCAATGCTGTTCCTCACAGCGGCGGTACCGGCCAGCCAGGCAGAGGTCAAGAAAATCACGATCTACGACGATGGGGTTTCTTGTCCCGCCAACTGCGACGCACATGTCGTCTTCTCCAACGCCATGAATGGAACAGCGTTCGCTCACAAGGAAGGGACGAAGTACAGCAAGTGTGTGAAGGGAGAAGCGTGTCGCATCTGCTTCGAGTCCGGCGAAAAGCAGTGCTTGAACGTCATGTATCGGGGGAGTGGCCCGCACCCTGATACGTTCGACTTCACCCCGGCGTTCTATCAGCAAGCGTGTGCCAGCACACCGGCGCAGCCGCTGTTGGCAAAGGAGTGCGTAAGTTTGAGGGAGAGAGCCAAGGCATTGAGTGGGCGAATCAACTGCCTCGCTACACCTGGCGACCCCAAATGCAGCGCAATCATTGCAGAGGCAAAGGCTGCACGCGAACTGGATCTCCCGAAGTTCAAGAAATGTCTCCAGCTCGGGGAAGCAGCCTATAACCAACAGGTGCCGAATGCAGAGAAGCGCAAGCATGACTGCACCTACGAGCTGAATGGCACGGGCAGAAACGACGCAGGGACTAAAACCTGGAGGAAGCTGCTGCCTGCAGCGTGTAGGGCGGGTACCTACGTGGGGCGCGACGGCTTGGACTGTTGCAGCGGCAACACCTTTGCAGACGGCCCATTAGGACGTGAATGCAGAGGCTTCTATCCAGTTCCTTGAACAGCACCGAAGGTTTACTCGGGGCGCAAGCTGTCTTGCGCCTCGACAAGCCAAGCCGGCTCTCCTTGGGCCACGCACTTTCTGGAGTTGGCGCAGTACCTGCGGGAGCGGGTCAACCGCGAAGGGCTGCAAAACAGCCCAAAGGGGGAGAGGTACACCACCTGGCGGACTTCGATCCATTGCGGCCTTTCGAGACCGTCCGCTTACGCCCTATTGCTGCCGATCGCAAGAACCACGAAAATCTGCATTCGCTTGGTGAGGTGGCGCATGGCGATCATAGAAATATCAGAGCACGCAGATTGGGAATTTTTCGAGAACGTGGCTCAGCAGCTTGAGCAAGGGCTGGGCGGTTACTGGAAGGAAAAATTCGACGGCCTGGATCAGCGCTACTGGGATCTGATGGTAGGCGAGCAGGCGCTTACCCTGCATCTTGAGCACTATCTGGGCATTTCAATATCTGTACCTGATCATGCCAATGAGATGGCTCAACGAGTACGTGCGTTGGTTAAGTAGCACGCAATTCCACGTAACCGGATAGCGCAGGTGACGGCAGGCAGAAGTCGGTCAACGCAACCTATGTCATACAAAGCACAGCCATCAGTATTCTTGGAGAGAGGATGAAAGAGGCATTCACCTACGTATGGTTACTGCCTCTGCTGGAAAAACCATTAGAACAAGCAGCGCAACAATTGCCCCGCGCGTTAAAAGCCCTCGGAGAAAAATACATACTGCCTGCCGACATAACATTGCAGCCGCTGGTCGTTACAGCGCTGATGTCACATTCCGACTATTGGGCCGGGTTAGCGCTCAAATGGTTGGAGGATGGGTTTCCTATGGATCCCGAGTTGACCACGCTTTTGACTCACAGCGCTGAAGATCGGACGCTGTCGCAGTCTCGACGCCACAAGGCTCGTAGGCTTACCTGTCGAACGTCATGAGGCTGGCCTCATGGCCGCTTTCGGTCAATTACCGTGCTTGCTAACGGCTTCGGATGCAAACGACGGTCGCTCGGCGAACCATGCCACCGCCAGCTCCTTGAACGCCTCGGCCGAAGGCGTCAGCGGGTAGCGCTGATCATGCGCCAGTACGATGCTATGGGTTGGCAGTTTCTCCTGAGTCGGCCGACACACCAGCGCTTGGCCATCGTAGCTATGGTCACCAAATGGCCGGGTATAAATCAGCGCCACGCCAAAGCCATTGGCGACGAGGCTGCGCTGCAACTCAAAGGTGCGCACACGGTGCACAACAGCGGGTGAAATGTCGTAAAAGCTGAACAGATCCAACACATGCTGCCAACTGTGGACCTGATCGGTGACGACCAGGGTGTATTCGGCCAGCGCTTTGAGACTGACGCGCGGCGCCTTGGCCAACGGGTGATCGGCCGACAGCAGCACCTGGGCGGTCAGCTGACACAGCTGGGTGCATTGAGTGTTCGGCGGTAAACCCAGGTCATAGGTGATGGCCAGTTCTATCGCGCCCTCACTGAGTCGCTTGCCCACATAATCGAAGCTGCCATCGCGCATATCGACCGTGACCCGTGGGCACGACTGCTGCATCCGTCGCACGATCTGCGGCAGGCAATAGGGCGCCAGATCTTCAAAACAGCCCACCACCAGTTCCCCGACACACTCGCCTGCATTGGCATTGATCTCGGCAAAGGTCTGGGCCTCTGCCAACACGCGACGCGCTTGCACCATGACGGTACGACCGAAGGGGGTCAGCGATATGCCGAGGCCACGCTGGCGTATGAAGATGGATTGCCCCAGCACTTCCTCCAGTTCGGTGATGGCCGCCGAGATGGAAGGCTGTGAAACATGAAGCTCCATGGCGGCAGTGGTCAGGTTTCCGTGCTTGGCCGCTGCGAGCGCGTAGCGAAGCTGCCGCAGTGTGAACTTCATAGTTTTTTCCGTGGTGATGCATCAGGACTTATTATTTTATCCTTTTTTATCGTTGTGAAATATTTCTCCTGCGCAGTGATCATCTTGTTTGGGAGCGTCACAATGACAATTACAAAGGCTCTGCTGACCACGACACTTTCTCTAGGGCTCCTGGCGTGCGCTGGCGCCAGCCAGGCCGCCGGTTGGTGCGAGTCTGGCAAGCCGGTGAAGTTCGCCGGTTTGAACTGGGAAAGCGGGATGCTGCTCACCGAGGTGATGCAGTTCGTGCTGAAAAATGGCTATGGCTGTGACACCGACAGCCTGCCGGGTAACTCCATCTCCATGGAGAACGCCCTGAGCAGCAACGATATCCAGGTGTTCGCCGAGGAGTGGGTAGGGCGCAGCGAGGTCTGGAACAAGGCGCAGGCCGCCGGCAAGGTCGTCGGTGTCGGCTCGCCGGTGGTTGGCGCGGTCGAAGGCTGGTATGTGCCGCGTTATGTGATCGAAGGCGATGCCAAGCGCAAACTCGAAGCCAAGGCACCGAACCTCAAGAGCATTGCCGACCTGGGGCAATACGCCCAGGTATTCAAGGACCCGGAAGAACCGGACAAGGGGCGCTTCTACAACTGCCCGGCCGGCTGGACCTGCGAGCTGGACAACAGCCAGATGCTCAAGAGCTATGGCCTGGAAAACACCTACACCAACTTCCGCCCGGGCACCGGCCCGGCACTGGATGCCGCCGTGCTCTCGAGCTACAAGCGTGGCGAGCCGATCCTCTTCTACTACTGGTCGCCAACCCCGCTGATGGGCCAGGCCGACCTGGTCAAGCTGGACGAAAAGCCAGGCGTGGATAAATCCGTGACCATCAAGGTGGGCGTGTCGAAGACCTTCCACGAGCAGGCACCGGAACTGGTGGCGGTGCTGGAAAAGGTCAACCTGCCGATCGATCTGCTGAACCAGAATCTGGCGCGTATGACCAGGGACCGCATCGAGTCGGCGGAACTGGCGAAGGCGTTCCTCAAGGAGCACCCCGAAATCTGGCACAGCTGGGTCAGCGAAGACGCAGCCAAAAAGGTAGACGCGGCACTCTGAAGGGTGTGGGCCAGTCCGGCGCCTGCCGGGCATGCCACACAGCAGCCCGCTTCACGCACTTGCTCGAGAGAACTCCATGTTTCCCAAGAACTTCACGTTTTCCATTGCCGACTGGGTCAATGGTTGGGTCGATGCGCTGGTCACCAACTACGGTGACGTGTTCCGGCACATTTCCGACACCCTGCTGTGGGCCATCGTCAATCTCGAAGGTTTACTGCGCGCAACACCCTGGTGGCTGATGCTGGCCATCGTCGGCGGTATTGCTTGGCACGCCACCCGCAGAATCGTACCCACTGTGGTAATCGTCGGCTTGCTGTTCCTGGTTGGTGCGGTAGGGCTCTGGGACAAGCTGATGCAGACCCTGGCGCTGATGCTGGTGGCCACGCTGATCTCGGTCCTGGTCGGCATTCCGCTGGGTATCCTGTCGGCGCGCAATGATCGCCTGCGGGCGGTGTTGATGCCGCTGCTCGACGTTATGCAGACTATGCCCAGCTTCGTGTACCTGATCCCGGTACTGATGCTGTTCGGCCTGGGCAAGGTGCCGGCGATCTTTGCCACCGTCATCTATGCCGCGCCGCCGCTGATTCGCCTGACCGACCTGGGCATTCGCCAGGTGGACGGCGAGGTCATGGAGGCGATCAATGCGTTCGGTGCCAATCGCCTGCAACAACTGTTCGGCGTGCAGTTGCCACTGGCGTTGCCGAGCATCATGGCCGGTATCAACCAGACCACCATGATGGCCCTGTCGATGGTGGTCATCGCCTCGATGATCGGTGCCCGTGGCCTGGGTGAAGACGTCCTGGTCGGCATCCAGACCCTGAACGTGGGTCGCGGCCTCGAAGCAGGCCTGGCCATTGTGATTCTGGCGGTTGTGATCGACCGCATTACCCAGGCCTATGGCCGGCCACGGCATGGGGTGGGCAAATGAGCGCCAAGCAGACGATGAACAAGATCGAAGTCAAAAACGTCTTCAAGATCTTCGGTGCGCGTGCCGAAGATGCCCTGAAACTGATCCGCCAGAGCAGAAGCAAAGAGCAGGTCCTGGCCGAAACCGGTTGTGTGGTGGGGGTAAACGATCTGTCGTTGTCCATCGGCAGCGGCGAGATCTTCGTGATCATGGGGTTGTCGGGCTCGGGCAAGTCGACCCTGGTGCGTCACTTCAACCGCCTGATCGACCCCACCAGCGGGCAGATCCTGGTCGATGGCGAGGACATTCTGCAGTACGACATGCAGGCCCTGCGCGAATTCCGCCGGCGCAAGATCAGCATGGTGTTCCAGAGCTTCGGCCTGTTACCGCACCGCACCGTGCTGGACAACGTCGCCTACGGCCTGAAAGTACGCGGCGAGAGCAAAGCCCTGTGCGCGGAGCGTGCCCTGCACTGGATCAACACCGTGGGCCTGAAGGGTTACGAAAAATCGTACCCGCACCAGTTGTCGGGCGGCATGCGCCAACGTGTGGGCCTGGCGCGTGCGTTGGCTGCCGACACCGACATCATCCTGATGGACGAAGCCTTCAGTGCGCTCGACCCGCTGATCCGCGCCGAAATGCAGGACCAGTTGCTGGAACTGCAAAAGACCCTGCACAAGACCATCGTTTTCATCACCCACGACCTGGACGAAGCGGTGCGCATCGGCAACCGCATTGCCATTCTCAAGGACGGCCGCCTGATCCAGGTAGGCACGCCGAAAGAAATCCTCTACCAGCCTGCGGACGAATACGTCGATCGTTTCGTGCAGCGTCGCGTAGCTTCGCTATAAGGAACCGCGTGTATGTCGTTTGCCGAAAAGATCATCATCACCGACACGCCCGTTCGCTGGCAGGACGTGGTGGCTGTGGCCCGGCATGGCGCGAAGCTTGAGCTGGACCCAGCGGCCTGGGCGCGGATCGAGAACGCCCAGGCGATCGTCCAGCGCATCGTTTCCAGCGGTGACCGCGCCTATGGCGTCAACACCGGGCTTGGCGCCTTGTGCAATGTCTCGTTGCAGGACGAACAACTCAGCCAGCTGTCGCACAACACCTTGCTCAGCCATGCCTGCGGCGTGGGTACCGCGCTGTCGGACGAGCAGACCCGGGCGATCATGTGCGCGGCGATCATCAACTTCTGCCAGGGCCGTTCCGGCCTTCAGCGCAAGGTGGTCGAGGCGCTGCTGACCTTGCTCAATCAGCACATCACCCCGCAGGTGCCGAAACAGGGGTCGGTGGGGTATCTGACCCACATGGCCCATATCAGCATCAGCTTGCTGGGTGTCGGCCAGGTCAGCTATCGCGGCCAGATCGTGCCGGCGCAGCAAGCCTTGGCCGAGGTCGGCCTGGCGCCGATCAAACTGGGTGCCAAGGATGGTCTGTGCCTGGTCAACGGTACCCCTTGCATGACCGGCCTTAGCTGCCTGTCTTTGGACGATGCCACTCGGCTGAGCCAATGGGCGGATGTTATCGGCGCCATGAGCTTCGAGGCCCTGCGCGGCCAACTCGATGCCTTCGACCCTGAAATCATCGCGATGAAACCGCACCCTGGCATGCAGCGCGTGGGCAGGAACTTGCGGCGCCTGCTCGAGGGCAGCGAAATCATTGCCAGTAGCCATGGCATCCGCACCCAGGACGCCTTGAGCATTCGCTCGATCCCCCAGGTGCATGGCGCCGCGCGCGATCAACTGGAACACGCGGCGCGGCAGATCGAGACCGAACTCAACTCCACCACCGACAACCCGATGTTGCTGGGTACACCCGAGTCGTATCGGGTGGTTTCCCAAGCCAACCCGCACGGCCAGTCCGTGGCCATGGCGGCCGACCTGCTGGCCATCGCGGTGGCCGAGATCGGGGCGATTGCCGAGCGTCGTCTCGATCGCCTGATCAACCCGTTGGTCAGCGGTTTGCCGGCCTTCCTGGTCAGCCAACCGGGTGTGAACTCGGGGATGATGATCGTCCAGTATGTGGCCGCTTCACTGTGTGCCGAAAACCGTCAGCTGGCTCAACCGGCCGTCATCGACAACTACGTCACCTCCGGCTTGCAGGAGGATCACCTGAGCATGGGCACCAATGCCGGGCTGAAGCTGCACCGCGCCCTGGAGAACTGCACGCAGATCCTCGCCATCGAGTACCTGTTGGCGGCCCAGGCCTTCGAGTTCCTCAAGGAGCAGCGCTTTGGCGCCGGTACCAGCATTGCCTGGCGGTTGTTGCGCGAGCAGGTCCCGGCCTATGCCCAGGACCGTTGGCTGGCACCGGATATCGCCAGCAGTGCATCGATCCTCAAAGATCCCGGCCTGCTTGGCGTGGCCTTCCCCGAACTGCTGTGAGCGATGCTTGTCATTTGCAATGGCTTAGGGCAGGGTCGATGCCAAGGACATCTCTGCCAAAGGAGCCACACCATGTCGAAGATTTATCCCGGTATCGATCCCGAGGGGCTGGTCGAGTATTCGGTGGTCTACACGGACCGCTCGCTCAACCACATGTCCCAGTCGTTTCAGGGTGTGATGAAGAACATTTCAACCACCCTGAAACAGGTCTACAACGCCCAGGCGGTTGCGGTGGTCCCGGGCAGTGGCACGTTCGGCATGGAAGCGGTAGCCCGGCAGTTTGCCACCGGCCAGCAATGCCTGGTGCTACGCAACGGCTGGTTCAGTTATCGCTGGAGCCAGATCCTTGAGATGGGCAATATCCCGGCGGCCACAACGGTGCTCAAAGCCCGGCCGGTTGAAACGGGGCGCCAGGCGGCCTACGCCCCGGCCCCTCTGGAAGAAGTGTTGGCGGCCATTGAGTCGCAGAAACCGCAGATTGTCTTCGCCCCCCACGTTGAAACCTCATCAGGGATCATCCTGCCCGATGAGTACCTGCGGGCCGTGGGCGACGCCGTGCATGCGGTGGGTGGCCTGTTCGTGCTGGACTGTATCGCCTCTGGCGCGATTTGGGTTGATATGCACAAATGCGCGGTCGACCTGCTGATCAGCGCACCGCAGAAAGGCTGGAGCGCCTCACCTTGCTGCGCCCTGGTGATGCTCAGCGCGTTGGCCCTCGAGCGCATCGAATCGACCCAAAGCACCAGCTTCGCCTGCGACTTGAAGAAGTGGCTGCAGATCATGCAGGCCTATGAGCAGGGCGGCCACGCCTACCATGCGACCATGCCCAGCGATGCCCTGGCGCGATTCAACGAAGTGATGAAAGAGACGCAGGCCTACGGTTTCGACAAGGTCTGCGACGAACAACAGGCCCTGGGTGATAGGGTGCGCGCAATGATGACCCGCAAAGGTATCAAGAGCGTGGCCGCAGCGGGCTATCAGGCCCCTGGCGTGGTGGTGAGCTATACCGATGATGCCGATATCAAGAGCGGTAAGAAGTTTGCCAGCCACGGCCTGCAGATTGCCGCCGGCGTGCCGTTGCAATGCGACGAGCCGGCCGACTTCCAGACCTTCCGCATCGGCCTGTTCGGGCTCGAAAAGCTGCACAATCTCGAGCGCACGGTCAGCACCCTTGAGCAGGCGCTGGACGAGGTGATGGTTAACTGAGCGCACGGTTGGAGAACCTGCCATGACAGCAGAGGATGCGCGGTCGCGATTCGAAGCCAAGCTTCTTCGTCCGGCAAAGCCCGGTGATGGCAGGTTGTGGGCGTTCGTGGTGCTTC
This sequence comes from Pseudomonas sp. FW305-96, assembly GCF_058783825.1. Taxonomy (NCBI): domain Bacteria; kingdom Pseudomonadati; phylum Pseudomonadota; class Gammaproteobacteria; order Pseudomonadales; family Pseudomonadaceae; genus Pseudomonas; species Pseudomonas sp. FW305-96. The sequence goes on along the minus strand of NZ_JBYSYW010000004.1, from coordinate 103,513 downwards.
CAAGGGACGCGAGTGAGCGGCTTCCTAGGCGGGGAAGGACGTCCGTTGACGGCACGATCAATGGGCATCGTTTCCGGGCAACCCTTGAACCCGATGGGCAGTTGAGCCATTGGTTGAAGGTCAGTAGCGAGTTACTCGATGCGGCGGGTGTGGCTGTTGGAGATATCGTCACCCTCGAACTAGCCCCTGTGAAGAAGGAGCCCGAACCCGATATCCCAGCGGATTTCGAGAAAGCCCTGGCAGCCACACCTGAGGCTCAAAAGGTTTGGAACTCTACGACGACCCTCGCGCGGGTGGACTGGATCCACTGGATTACTTCAGCGAAGCAACTCAAGACACGTGAAAAGCGCATTGGGGATGCCTGCGAGATGCTTGCGACCGGTAAGAAGGCGGTTTGCTGTTTCGACTCGTCTGGTTACTACAGCAAAGCATTTCGGGCGCCTGAGGGGGAAAATTGACCTGTGGTGCAGCTAGGGAACATCCAGGGGCACAACCAGCCCTTTGATGCCTTATATGTGCTGTGAATCGGATTTTCCCTCTTCTCTGTAGTCCGTTTCCAAAACATACTCCCACCGCCTTCCAGTCATTGCAGCAGTCCTATCAGCCATCTAGTCTCGCCACGTCGCCGCAAATTCGACGACACGGTTTTGACAGACCGTCCCCTGATATACGGATCATGCGCAACGCTCTATGGCGGCTGTGCGTGGGGCACTTCGGTGCGCCGAGTTCCGATATCCTCGGTCTGTCAACCCACGTACCGCTGCCACCCATTTGTTTGACAGCAGAGATGTGGTAGCTCCAGTCAGATATCGGAGCTTTATCATGTTAAAGATCGTCTCCGATCCACCGCTACACGACAAATACACCACCCACACTCTCGAAGACCTTCTGGTCCAGATCTCTGAATACCTTGTCTGCGCGCTGACCGTCAGTCAGCAAACCGTCCTGCTGCACGCCAAGCCCCCAGGCCAGGTCCTGACCCTCGCCGCCATGCATGAAATCGACAGCGCCCGCACCTTGGTGGAAGTGGCGTTGAGCCGCGTGCACGAGCACTTGATGTTCACCGATCAGGCCCCGTGCAGTTCGCGGGGCCGCAGGAGGAATGGTATGGATAAGGAATTGCAAACCCCAAGCATCAGGAAGCTCGCCACCACTGGCGTCGGGCATTTCGGCGAGGCTGGAGAGGAGGGTGGTCAAGACCCGCTGTTCCGTGTTGTTGCTGGCCATTCGATGGACCATGCGGTTGAACAGGCAACCGTGCTGATGTGTGCAGTGCACAAGATCAGTGATCTGGCCATGGCGGAAACGGATCATCTGCCGACGTTGTTGACGGCGGTGCATTACCTCAGTGGGATGGCCAAGGCGCTGGCCCAAGATGTAACCATGGGTTGATGGTGGGGCGGAGGGCTGAGTAGGAATGCGATGGTCGCTCTGGCTGGCGTCAGCCTGTTAGACCTCAGGGCCGCTTTGCGGCCCATCGCCGGCAAGCCGGCTCCTGCACCGACCGCGCCGCACTCGAGCAGACATGCCCCGCTCACGGCGCCCGGTCCGTTCGCAGTGTGAGTGTGTATAGCTTTTTCCCCAGGCAGTGAAGCATCGGACAACGATGACTTCGTGATGGCTTTATGATTTCACTCCGGTTACGCTCATTCTCAGCAGAGAAGAGGTGCATCGAGCCAGTGCAATTTGGGCTTTCGTTGTAGGGCGTTGCGATACCTACCTCGTGCTTCTTCAGTCTATGCATTCGACTCAAAACGAGGAAGGAACCCATGTCGTTTAGTGACTATCTGAAAGGCCCGGCTCACCGACAGCGTGCTGAAGCTCTAGAAGCACAGCTTGCGGAGGTTCTGGTACAGCATTCGCAACTGCAAGAGCTCGTCACGAAAATTGGCGCCATGGATGTAGTGGATATCCAGAAGCTGATTGAACAAGAGCAAGCGAGGCTGGCAGTTGTACGCGAGGAAACCCAGCGTTCAGAGAGGGAGTTGGCTGCACTTGCACAGCGCTCCACTGATCTGCAGGGGCAGATACTCGTATGGGAAGAGACGTTGCTCCTCGAAAGCTTTGCCCTCTATGAGCCTAAGTTCAAGCTGACAACCAGTCAGGAGTACAAGGCTCGATTGGATCATATTCGTGATCGTCAAAAAGTCCTGATCAAGAATGGGCAGGCAGCCACCGGCAACACGAACTGGACGGTGAACAACAGCCAGACCCAAGGTCGTAAGCTCGTAAACGATATGATCAAATTGGTGATTCGTTCATTCAACAACGAAGCCGATGCCTGCGTGTCTAACGTGAAATTTGACAATGTCGAGCTAGGTGAAAAGCGAATCCTCAAATCCTTTGAGGCTTGCAATCGACTAGGCAAGATCATGAGCGTAGAGATATCTGGAATTTATCTCGATCTCAAACTCGATGAGCTGCACCTTGCTCATGAATTCCAAATCAAGAAACAAGAAGAAAAGGAAGAGGCTAAACGCGCTCGTGAAGAGTTGCGAGAGCAGCAAAAGCTCGAGCAGGAAATTCGCGCGGCCCGGGAGAAAATTGCCAAGGAGCGAAAACACTTCACGACCGCAATGCGTGACCTTCAGGCTCGCCTTGAGCAAGTGCAATCTGATGATGAGCGCTCAGCGCTGCTGGTGAAGCTGGCTGAAGTTGAGGCAGGTCGAGCCGAGCTTGAAAGCGAAGAAAAGCTCATTGATTACCGTGAGCAGAATGCCAAAGCTGGGTATGTGTATGTGATCTCTAACCTGGGGGCATTCGGGGAAGGAATTTACAAGATCGGCATGACTCGCCGCCTAGAGCCGATGGATCGAGTTGATGAGCTGGGTGACGCCTCAGTACCGTTCTGGTTCGACGTGCATGCAATGGTTTTCTCGAACAACGCTCCAGCATTGGAAGCAAAACTCCACGAGCATTTCGCATCTGGCCGGCTTAACAAGGTCAACGGGCGGAAAGAGTTCTTCCGAGCTGAAATTGCAGAAATCGAGAGGGTCATCCGGGAAAATTATGATGCTGTTGTCGAGGTAACCCATGAAGCGCCTGCAGAGCAGTACCGTGAAAGCCTTCGCATGGCATTGCCCAAACCGGCAATCCAGCAATCAGAGCGCTTCGCTGCCCAAAGCTAATCCCAGTATCAGTCAAAGGGCTTCCTGAAAGAGATTATGGGCAAAAAAAGTAGCACCCAGCGGCGACACAAATATCATTTAGGATGACCTTTACCACAATGCAGGGAGTACAAGGATGTACTGGCTAGGTCCGTTTGAATACAGCTCGAAACAAGAGCTCTTGGCACGACTAAAGCATTTCATTCGAACTGCCGATGTTGGGCGGATAACCCATCCGATTGCCGAGCAAAAATTGCGTTTGTTGCTGGCTCTGCATCCAGATGCACACCGGAAGGTCGGCGTGGGCGTTGATCATTTCTGCTTAAAAAGAAACCTACTAGCAGGCCGAGGCTTACGTCTAGTGCGTTTTGACGGCACCACTGACAGCTTCTCTTACAAGCGCTGCATAACTGGTGTAACCCAATCCCACTATGGAAAGGTTTGTGAGGCACTTCGTTTCGCGGTAAGACCACAGCTGGACGACTTCCGAGCAAGTCTCGTATGGCCCGTCAACTGTGCAATCTCGGGGGCATCAATAGCCCATCCAAACGATCTGCACATCGACCATAAGGTCGCCTTCTGGCGCCTATTGGATCAGTTCTTTGTCGAGTACCAAGTAGACCTAACCAGTTTAAGGGTAGTCGGCAACGGTATGACTCTTACGCTGGCAGACACTGAGATACGCGAAGCTTTTGTGGATTTCCACCTACGCTGTGCCCAGCTCCAGCCGACCAGCAGGCAAGCTAATCTTTCGAAGGGTGGCGAGCTCCAATGTTGAAAGGCCTAACCGTCATCCAGCAGACCGTCCCACTCCACGCCAACCCCCTAGACTCTCGCCGCCATGCAAGCACCCGCAGCCCTGTGGAAGTGTAGTTGAGCCGTTTGCAATCCCGGCATTGACCTGCCGGTCCCGAACTCGCACTTGATGTTCACTCAGGCCGCCGGTGTGTGGTAATGGCATTGGCCGAAGGAGTAGAGTGGCCTTTTGCCGCAGGGCCGTGGTGATTCGGTAACCTGCAACAGCACTGAAAGGAGACTGGCGTTGAAATGGATTACGGCTCTTCAGTTGGAGCAATGGGCTGACACACTGCAATCTCGCGTCCAGATACCTGGTCTAGTAGCAGACTTGATCTGGGCGACCTCGCCAAAAATTAGAAGAATCAGATTTCCTCAAGGTGACAAGGGCCAGGTGCGTGGATACGACGGATACCTGGACGCGGACTCTATCTCACCTTTTGTTCCTGACGGACGTTCGATCTGGGAGTTTGGCACCAGTGGGGTCGGGAAGACGAAGGCGAACACCGACTATGACAAGCGTACCGCTGAGGTGAGTGCGGATGAGCGGGCAGATACTACCTTGGTATTGGTTACGCCACGGACATGGAACGACACGAGCGAGAAAGTTGAGGATTGGCTAGCAGGAAAAAATGCGAGCGGAGATTGGAAGGGCGTCATCTATCTGGAGAGTACCCTGCTGGAAGATTGGCTCTCGAAATGCCCGGCCGTTGCTTCCCGCTGGGCCAAGTTTGAGCTTGAAATCACTCCACCGGCCGGAATGCTCAGTACAGAGGAGTTTTGGCAGTCTTTCTCGACCCGTTTTAAGCCAGCGCTTGTTGAAGACGTCTTATTAGCTGGTCGTGAAAAGCAGGCGGAGGAGCTTCTGCAGAAGCTAAGACAAGAGGGCGGGCGACTGGCATATTCTGCCGATACCACCGATGAGGTGATCGCTTTCACAGTGGCTGCCATTCGCAGCGCACCGGAACCGGTGCGGCAGTACCTAGAGTCTCGCGCGCTGATTGTTGATACGGCAGATGCCGCAAACGCTCTCTTGAGCAAATCAGGTCTCATTTACTTACCTAGAAATACCGCCTGTGAGTGTGTGGGGCAAATGCTGTTGCGAGGACCAACCGTGGTGAGCGCCGGCGCCGATGACAAGACACATGGGCACATCGAACTACGCCGTCCGTCCAGCAGAGAGCTCGGTATCGCAATCACGAAGATGGGGATGACCGAGGATCAAGGGTACGAAGCGGCACGGACATGCGGACGAAGTTTGGCAGTGTTAGCTAGGCAGTACCCCAGTGGCACTGCAGTCAAGCCTAAATGGCTCGATGACACAAAAGCACTCATTCCGGTCATGCTTGCCGGCGCGTGGGCATCTGATGCCGCGGAAGATCAGTCCATTATTTCGTCGCTCAGTCAGCAAGACTATGAGGATGCGGAAGATGAGCTTCGCAAATACCTGGTCATGCCAGATTCACCTATCGAGAACGTGGGCAATTTGTGGGCCACAAGAGCTCCGGTGGATGCGTTCCTTTACCTCGCTCCTTATGTCGGCCGCAAGCACCTTCAGCTTTTCAAGGATGCGATTACCACCGTTTTTGCCGCAGCAGTGCGGTCGCATAAACCACCAAGTCCAGATGAGCCGTTCGTGCGTCATGCTCAGCGTGATACGACCCACAGCGAGCACCTGCGAAATGGTCTGATGACCACCTTACTGCACATGGCGGTGCTCCACGTTCCGGCTAAATTCACAGTTCTCGGCGGAAGCCCCAAGACCTTCGTTGATGACCTCGTCCGCTCATTGCCGGAACTGTCATCTGACCATCGGCTGATGGCGAGTTTGGGTCAGGATTTAGCGTTGCTTGCGGAAGCATCCCCCAATTCTTTTCTCGAGGCCCTTGAGCGTCAGCTTGAGGGCGCATCGCCTTCCATCCGGCCAATCTTCGACGAATATCCAGGGATGTTAACCCCCATTACCTATCACTGCGGCCTACTGTGGGCTCTGGAGGTGCTGGCTTGGATTCCTGGAACATTTGATCGTGCAGTGCATTGCCTAGCGGAGCTTGCTGCCATTGATCCTGGCGGGAAGATGAGTAACCGGCCGATTAACAGTCTGCGAGCTATTTTCCTCTCATGGATACCCAGCGCTGGAGTCAACACAGAGCGGCGGCTAGCTGTTTTGCAGGCAGTCGTGAAAGACGTACCCACGATCGCCTGGCCCTTGCTTGAAGCACTTCTTCCACGATCTTGCGACAACAGTTCCGCCACTGCAAAGCCAAAATTCCGAGAGTATGATGAAGGCGGTGGCGAAATCCTGACTTACGGCTTGGTATGGGAAAGCGAAAGCAAGATTGTCGAGCTCGCGATCATAGTGGCGGGCCATCGTGATGAACGTTGGAAATCTATTGTTGACTCGCTTCAGGTTCTTCAAAATTCTGCTTTTGACGCAGTCGTGATCGGTCTTGACAGCGCTCTGAACTCCGCACCAGAGGAGCCCCGTACACAGATCTGGAAAAATCTGAATCGGGAGGTGAAACGTCATCAGAAGTTCTCTGGTTTCGAATGGGCTATCCCCGAGGAGCGACTGGGACGACTTGCAAGCTTGGTGGACAGGTACGCGCCCACTACGTTGTTTGAGCACCACAGCTGGCTTTTCGATGATTGGATGCCACCTGTGGAGGGACAAGCAGATGAGGATGTCGATTCAATTAAACTAGTTGACGATATTCGCCAGAATGCTTTGCGAGTTATTCGAGAGGCGCATGGCGTGCAAGGGCTCCTTGAGCTGATGGGGCGCGTCAAAATTCCGCGACTTGTTGGCTATGCCTGCCGAGGGCTGGAGTTACCTTACGACGACCTCGTGGAGCTATTCGAAAAGATCGTCAAAAGCTCTATAGCTGAGCTTGAACTTATTGCCGGAGCGGTGTTGGCTGATGGCTTTAACCGTCTGGGACAACCTTGGGAAGCAGCTGGCCGATCCTCTGCTCAAAACTCTGCCTTGGGCTCGCCTCGTTTAGCGTCGATACTCGAGTCGCTGCCAGAGAGCGCACGAGCCTGGTCGTATGTTGCATCGTTCGGAGGAGATGTTGAAGAACTCTACTGGGCGCAGAAACCCGCTTATCAGATAGAAGGTAGCGTTCGAGATCTATTGTTTGCGATAGAAAAATACAAATGTGCAAGCAGGCCGGCCGCAGCTCTGACTGCAGCCTCGCGGCGTCTCTCTGACGTCCCTACCACCGAACTTGTTTCGCTGCTCAAGGACAGCATCACTGAGCAGAATTCTAAGGGGCATGCTCAGGCCGGCTTGGACTCTTATGAAGTCGAAAAAGCTATCTTGAATTTATCTGCCCGCGTGGACATCTCTGTAGCTGAGGTGGCTGCTCTGGAGTTTGCCTATTTCCCTGTTCTTCGAAATGACCCAAAGGTCCTACACCGACTTCTTCTCGAGCAACCAAGCTTCTTTGTGGAAATGCTTTGCAAGGTGTTTAGGGGTAAGAGTGAAGAGCCAAGGGAGATTTCCGAGCAAGAAAAAAATTACGCCTCGAATGCCTACCGCTTACTCAAGAGCTTAAAGACGCTCCCAGGCCAGTCGGCGGAGGCGGTTGACGAGACGGCATTGCTTGAGTGGTGTCTCGAGGTTCAGAGGTTGTCTAGGGAGAAGGATCGCACAGAGATTACGGATCAACTGATCGGGCAGGTTCTGGCTCACTCCCCTCTGAGCACAAAAGATGGTGCCTGGCCTCATCAAGCTGTACGGAATGTGATTGAAACCTTGGCGTCCACCCAGGTCGAGCGTGGGATCAGCATCGAGCGCTTCAATATGAGGGGAGTATTTGGTAAGGCGATAGGCGAAGGGGGCGACCAGGAGCGCGCATTGGCTAAGCAAACACGGGAGTGGGCTGAGGCCTCTGCGGGATCTGTTCGAACGAGGGCGATGCTTGAGCAGATTGCCCAATCTTGGGATTGTGACGCGGAGCGCTCTGATACTGACGCCCAGCAACGCGCTTTGAGGTTTTGATTGAGCTCGAGCTTGAGTAGGCCCGGCGGGTTTCCTGATCAGCGGCTGCAGAGGAGGGCGCTCAGGACCTGCGGCTGCGTATTGTAGCGGGCCATCCGCTGGACCATGCGGTTGTACTGGCAACCGTGCTGATGTGCGCTGTACACAAGAGTGGCTTGAATCTGTTGAAGAGGTCAGGGATAACATCTAATTCGACGTCAATGGAGGACTGAGATGGCAGTGGTTGACCCCCGGCTTGTTAAGGCCATGAGTAAGCTTTGGAGCATAAGCAGCGCTCAAAATGGAGTTTTCTCGCAAACGGAATTCAAGCAACTTGAGCAGGTTTGCGCTGATGTGTACGAGGGAGGAAATCGTAATCTCGGGCGCACTTTCGCTCTGAATCATGCATTGAGATCACTTGGAGCTCCGTGCTTTCAGGGTCAGGGAGCGCAGGGATGCGTTGGTGATGTGGCAGCATCTGCAAAGGCAATGGATAAAGCCTTCAGGCAAACACACGCATGCTATACATACATCTGTCCGCTTGATTACGCAGAGGACTTGCCATCCCTCGAATTCGGCCCGATCAAGCTTGATAGATTCAGTGAAGCGGATCTCGAAGCGCTTTTCGATCTGCCAAGGCTCGCTAGGCACTATCCAGATCGCTCGCTCGACGTTGCGCGGCTGTCGCAATTTCACTGGCTAGTGGTCAAGGAAAACCGGCCTGTCGCGGAAAGTGCCGGGAGACGAGCATTACCGGATTTTTTCGGGTTCATGGATAGGGACAATGGCGCGATTGACCCTCACGAAGGCCGCTTTCCCCAAGCGGTTGAGACAGCTTTGTTTTTCCTACTGCTAGCTCCTTGGGAACGATGGTCAACTATGAACGAGGTAGATTGGCGTGGCTTCCGGGTGCCTTGGATTTACATCCGGAACGATGACTTGTTCGTCCCGCCCGCGCCGCCTCCTGACGCAAATACCCTTGCATGGGAGCCGCATATCTACACGAATGAATATGGAGATTGTGTTGAAACAGAGCGTCCTATCGAGTTCCCACTGACAGCTTCTGCGGAGCGTGAGATGGCTCAGTTTTGTCAGGCGCGATGGAACAGTTTCCAAACTGCCCTCAAATCCGATCTGTTGAAACCACCGATCATGCATTTTTTGGTGAGGGCATTTCTATCCGACGGCATTGATGAGTTCATGGCTCATATGACGACGATTGAGGCTGCTCTGGGGCTTCAGGCTGATCACGATCGTAAGGCCCGGAGTCTTCACCATCCAGGATGGTGGGCCACCAGGCGAGTGGGTGCACGAGTGGCATCGATCCTGGACGATGCTTCAGCTGGCGGCCTTTATACCGAGCTGTTCGATTTGCGGAGCGCGTTCATCCATGGACGCGAGAGCATGGAAAAAATCTCAACGTTCAAGCGTGTTGAAGCACGACGCTTGGCGGCTGCAATAGCGGCGGCGGTCGTTCACTACGCGAGCCAGGCTACACAACCCAGAGATAGCTTTCTGCGGGAGCTATTGGATAACGGGGTAGAACTGATCACTCAGAATCAACCAAGCTGATCGGTATGAGCGTCAAAAGAAGTTGCCTGACATCTGGTGTGCTTGAGGCCCCGGAATACAAGGGCTTGAGGGTGTTGGAGGGGGATCTACTCAAAAACGCGATTGGTGCATCGAGCGTGATGGCAGGCACAAACCCCAGGTGATCGACTCAGAAGATCACCTCCCATAATACGCAATTTAACATAATATACATTATGCGTAAGTTCGTATTGAGCACCATGCCCAGAGGGAGGCCAGATTTCAGCCTCCATCAAAGCCCCATTACCAGTCCAGCTCACTGGTACGTCAATTCCTTCGGTACTCCATACCGACCGCCGTCATAATCCAGGCTGAACGTCTTCGTCCTCGACTTGACCTCCATTTCTTCACAGTCATCCTCGCCCTTGAGAACGGCCTGCCTGCCAGTCGAAACCTCGGTAACCCGCAATCGGCTGAATCCATCCTTGCCAGGTTTGCCAATCGCCAGGGTCCGCTTCGTCTCGCCGAATTCACCGGCGCAGACACCGTCCCATTCGCCATTGCTCTCGCTTACAACCAACTGCCCCATGATCTGCCGCAACTGCGAACCGTCGGTTACGTAGAGATTCAGGGTTTCGCTGCCGAACGGATTGACCCGTGACGAGCCTGTATGACTGATGCGCACGCCAAATGCCCGCAGTCCGGGCGCGACCTGGTAACGTGCGGTGTCCAGCGTCAGGCCTGAAAACCGCACCGCGTCGGAAGCGATCGCAGCCTCCTGGTAACTGTGGGCTATGACCTTGCCGCTGGCGGCATCGGCCACCAGCACATCCAGGCCGTAATCGCCTTGCCCGTATTCATCGACGTTCACCATCAAAGGCAAGACTGCCAGCACCTGACTGGCGTCTGCGGGATTGACCTTGCAGACCACAAACTCGGTGGCGAGCTCCAAGGTTGGATGCAGGTCCTGGGCCCAGGTTTGCAGGTGCTGCGTGCAATCGCCCCAGGCGATCATGGGGGCAAGCAACAGCGGTAACACGGCGAATCGACGCATGAAGGTGTCTCATTCCTTTGATGTTTTTGCCAAGGTAAGCGAGTTGGGCGAAAACTTCACACGCTTAATAGATTCCTGCAACACGTCCCTGCGCCCTACTCAGCTTTTAATAACCATAAAGTATAACTCAACTAAATAAACATTTAGTTGAGTTATATGCATAAACCAGGAAATTCTGAAGCCGTGACATGAGCCTACTGCCTACCCTCCTCCACAGACCTGTTCCGGCCAGCGAAATACCTCCAACCATCTATGCTCACCAAACCCACCCCACGGAGCCTGTTCGAAAATGGACATTCGCCAGAAAACCATCGGGTTCGGTCTGGTCAGCATCCTCGCCGCCCTGTTGCTCGGCGGTAGCGGCCTGCTCGCCGAGCATGACCAGAACCAGGCGTTGCAACGTAGCGAGGCCAGCATGGCGGCCCTGCGCAATCATATGGAAGGCGACATGATGCACGATGCGCTGCGCGCCGATGTGCTGGCCGCCCTGCTGGTCAAGCCGGGCGATACCGACACCGCCAACCAGGTGCTGGCCGACCTCGACGAGCACGCCAAGTGGTTCCGCAGCGTCGTGCAAAGCAACCTGGAACTGCCTCTGGACACTGACCTGCACCAGGCCATCAACGACCTGGGCCCCCTCCTCGACCACTACATCGCCAGCGCCACCTCGATCATTCAGTTGGCATTGCAGTCGCCTGAACAGGCCCAGGCGCAGCTGCCGGCCTTCGTCGCCGCCTTCAAGGAGCTGGAGCAGCGCAACAGCACCCTCAGCGACCTGATCGCCGGCAATGCCGAGCAGAGCCGCGAGCAGAGCACCGCCACCCTGCATCAGGGCATCAGCGTGCTGGTGGCCGGGATGATCCTGGCGACCCTGGCGTTGGTGCTGTGCACCTTCCTGCTGCTGCGCTCGATCCTGCGGCCATTGAGCCAGACCATGGCGGTTGCCGAGCGTATCGCCCAGGGCGACCTCACCACCGCGATCGAGGTCCACGACCGTGATGAAACCGGGCATCTGTTGCGTTCGCTGGCGGACATGCGTGACAGCCTGGGCAACATGATCAAGGCCATCCATGAAGAGAACCTGCTGCTGCTCGAAGTGGCCGACGAGCTGGGCCAGGCCTCCAGTAGCCTGGTGCAGCGTACCAGCCAGCAGTCCGACAGCGCCGTGAGCATGGCCTCGGCCACCGAGCAGATGATCGCCAGCCTGGCGCGGATCGCCGACCACGCCCGCGATGCGCAGGCCATCTCCGGGCAGTCCGAGCGCCTGGCCAGCGACGGCGGCGAGGTCATCCTCAACGTGGTTGGCGGCATGCAGGGGATCGACGAAGCGGTCAACCGTTCCTCTGAAACCATCACCGTGCTGGGGCAAAGCTCGGAAGAGATCCACTCGATCATCCAGGTGATCAACACCATCGCCGAGCAGACCAACCTGCTGGCCTTGAACGCGGCCATCGAAGCCGCCCGTGCCGGCGAGGCCGGGCGCGGGTTTGCCGTGGTCGCCGACGAAGTGCGGGGCCTGGCCGGGCGCACGGCGCAGTCGACCCGGGAGATCACCGGCATGATCGAACGTATCCGGCAAAGCACGGGCAACGCCGTCGACAGCATGCAGACCGGTGTCACCCGGGTGCGCGCCGGCGTGGAGCTGGCCACTCAGGCCGGGGCGTCGATCCAGCAGATTCGTGAAGGCGCCCGCCGCGCCGCGTCGGTGGTCGAAGAAATCTCGCAGACCATCGGTGAGCAGACCCGGGCCAGCCAGGATGTCGCCCAGCAGGTCGAGCTGATCGCCCGCATGTCGCGGGACAGCACCGACACCACGCGGCAGTTGGCCTCGGCGGCGCAGCGGCTGGGCGAGATTGCCCAGGGCATGCAGGCCAGTGTGTCGCGCTTTCGGGTGTGAAGGGTACCGTGGTTCAGGGCATGGAAACGGTCATTACCGCGGAGCCGGAAAATTCTCCCGGAGTGACCAAGCCGCTGCCAACCAGTCTTGACTTCATCAGGAGCGGCGCAGGACTGCCCTCTTCCACCGCAACAGGCAGGCCTGCCGAGGCGTCCAAACCATTCATGGTGAGCTGCGAGTAAAGGCTGTTGTCGGACCTCAGGCGCACACCCTTCGAGCCATCCCTGCTCAACGTGACAGTGACGCTGGATACATTGGTACAAGCCAGCTGCAGTTGTGTCGTCGCTTCGTGGCCATTGACCTCTGTGTCTTTCACAGTGCCGTGATCAATGAGCGGAGAACCATTGATTTGGCACTGCACCACAGGCTTCTTGACTTTGGTACAGGGGCCTACAGGAAGCACGAAGCCACCAGTGCCTTCGTACGAATAACCTTCGGTGAACGAGATGCAGAACCGGTCATCGATGGTCGTGGTCTTGGGGACGAGTACCGATCCATGGAAAGGGATCCTGAAGCCCTGCGTGCTCAACTGGCTGTAGATGCTGCTCATCGAGGTCGAGGGGGTCAACCTCCAGTAGTTTCCACTGGAGATCATCCTCATGTAGTTGCCTGCTCCGTGAACACCATGGATGCTCAGGTTACAACTGACCGCCCTGAGATCGGTGCAGTACGCTCCGCCCCCGCTGTTCCAGTCGGTGACCGTGAAATAGTAACGGGTTCCCCCCGGTTCGATGCGGCTTTCATCCGAAACGATGGTGACCGCCTGCGCCCTGCCGATCACCGTCGCGACGATGATGGCCAGGGCGAAGCGGGAGTACCTTGTCGACTTGCTCATCACAATCTTTGCCTGGCACATTGGACGTACAGAGTACGTAGGCAATTAGCTGTGATTACCTAGGCAGTATCCGAGCCATCACTAGGAAATTTCCGAAGATACATGAGCGCCTGATCCAGTGCATCGATGGCGGACTGTACGTCCTCGACCGCCTGCGCAAGGCGCGCAACGCTGATATCGGTGCTCTGGCACAGCCACTCCAGTTGCCGGCAACTCTCTACCACCTGCTGCGCCTTGACTACACGTGCGGCGCCCTTGATCCGGTGCGCAAGCTCGGCCAGGGCCCCGGTAGCCCCCTCCTCCAGCAATCGGCCAAGCGCTTGGCTATCCCGACGGTTATTGCCAACCAGCTCGTCAAGAATCTCGCGGAACTTGGCTGGCTGATTGCTTACCAGTACCTCCAGAGGCCCCAGATCCAGCAATGGGCTCTCAGCGTGCCGCATCGGCAGTGGCAAAGGTCCAGGCATGCTTGAAGGCTCGCCAGATGTGCCCAATGCAGCGAGGCGTCTGCCGAGCTCATCCAGTCCTATAGGCTTGATCAGGCAATCATCCATGCCGGCCTGTATGCACTGTTCAATTTCTTCAGGCTGGGCATCGGCAGTCAAACCGATGATCACGGTGCGTTCAAGCCCTTTCTCCTGTTCCTGTCGCCGAATCTCCCGCGCCAGTTCCACACCGCTCATGACAGGCATGTGGCAGTCGCTGATGACCACATCGAAGGCTTGCGCGCTCCAGCATGCCAGGGCCTGCTGGCCATCCTGCGCCTGGATGACTTCATGGCCGAGGAACTGCAGTTGCTGGTGCAGCACCTGGCGATTGACCTGATGATCATCCACCACCAACACCTGCAGACAGCAGACCTGACAAGCCGGCTCGGGCGATGGCGCGACAGCGCCACTCATGCGCTCCAGCACCTGCAGGCGCAGGTCAACCGCCACTCGCGTGCCACGGCCGGGCTCACTGCTCAGGTTTACCTGGCCACCCATCATTTCGCACAGCGAGCGGCAGATCACCAGGCCAAGCCCGGAGCCCTCAAGATGCTGAACATTGCGCTTGACCTGAGCAAAGGGCTGGAACAACCGGCTCTGCTCGGCTGGGCTTATACCCACGCCAGTATCTTCCACCACAAGAGCTACCCGGAGTACAGCATCCTCGACCAGCACACCACCCATGCGGATGCTGATGCGCCCCTCCTCTGTAAACTTGATGGCATTGCTGACCAGGTTCGACAACAGCTGCTTGAAGCGCAGGCCATCGATCAGTACATCGCAATTGATACTGGAGTCGACATCCAGCGACAGGTTCAGGCGTTTCTGGCGCGCCAGCCCTTCAAACACCCGGACCACCGACTCGGCCAGTTCACGCAGGTTGGCGCGTTTGGGCGAAAGACTCAGATGGCCGGATTCGATGCGTGCGATGTCAAGGATGTCGCCGATCAGGGACAGCAGGCTCTTGGCCGAACCATGGGCGATTTCGATGCTGGCACGGTCGATCGGCGTGCTGTCGGCGCGCTTGAGCGCCAGCTCCAGGATGCCGATCACCGCATTCATCGGCGTGCGGATCTCATGGCTCATTGTCGCCAGAAAACTGGTCTTGGCGCGGCTGGCCGCGTCAGCGCTGTCTTTGGCCTCTTCGAGCTGGCGCACCAGCTGGCGGTGCTCAGTGATGTCCAGCCAGCCACAGATGACCCCTTTGGTGACACCTTTTGAGTCATTGAACGGTTGGATCCAGTGGTTGACCCACACCTCCCGGCCCTGCAACTGGAAGGTGCAGACCGTCTCGACGGTTTGTCCATCACGCATGGCTTTGAGGTAGTTACGCTGGAAATCACCCGAGCGCTCGAAGTGCCCTGCCGGCAATTGGCGCACGTTGCGCTCCAGTACCTGGGCAGCAGACAGGCCAACGGCCTGAAGGTAACTGCGGTTGCACGACAGCATGCGCCCTTTTACATCGCGCACATACAACGGCGGCGGCATGCTGTCGGTCAGGGCCTGGACGAATTGCAACTGGTCGCCGAGCTGCCGTTCGGCGACCAGCCGGGCCCTGACCTGGCGACGAAGGTAGCCCACCCATACCAGGGAGAGCCCCAGCAACAGCGCGGCACCGGTGATGATCTCGACGATCAGCCACTGGTAATCGACCCAGGTCTCCCCGCTCATGCCGGGCGGGGAGCGCCAACGGTTGGAAATCGCATTGAGTTCATCGGGCGCCACGTCGCGCAGGACCTTGTCGATGATCGACTGCAGTTCGGCATCACTTCGGCGCATGGCGAAATTGACGGTCGCCGGGCCGATATCGAGCGCGCGCTCGATCGCTAGTTGGCCATCGAAGAGGCGCTCGTTGTAGTACCGCGCAGCTGGCAAGGACACCACTGCGGCGTCCGCCCTGCCCTGGTACAAAAGGTTCATCGAGTCCAATGAACCGCCTGCCTCGATCAGCCTGGCATGCGGAAAGGTCGCACGAAAACGAGGAATAGCGACATGCCCAGTGGGAATGGCCACCTTCTTGTCGGCCAAGCTCATCGCAGAGGCCTGCTCCCGGGCACGGCGCAGCAACACGAACGGGCCACCCAGCAAAGGGCGCGAGAAACGCAGGTGCTCCTCACGTGTCGGGCTGGCGGTCATGATCGCCAGGTCCGCGTCACCCTGGCGGACCGCATCGATGATCTCAGGGAAGCCACCTCCGCGCGAGACTACCTGGAAGTGCAGCCCGGTACTGAGGGTAATGACCTCCAGCAGATCGGCTATACCACCGGTGAACACGCCTTTGGCGTCAAAATAGGCACCAGGTGCCAGATCATCGTTGATCACCAACCGTGCGACGGGATGACGCTCGATCCAGCGCCGCTGCTCCGAGGTCAGCTCCAGTGGCGTCTCGCCGGGAATGAAACTGTTGCCAACCCAGCGTTTGGCCAAGGCGCCCATCCGCTCATTGCCAATGGCATGGATGGCAGTGTCCAGCAGTCGCTGCAGACGTGTGTTGTCCGCACGCAGCCCATAGCGGTAGTCAGCAGAGATCACATCGACAAAGCGTTCGAAGCGCACATAGTCGTAATAGGATCGGTTGATCTGGTAATAGGCGCTATACAGATCGTCCAGATAGACATCGGCCTGCCCGAACGCCGCTGCCGCGATTGCCTGGCCCGGGTCGGCGCTCACCTTGAACTGCGCACGGGGAAAGCGCTCGCGTAATCCCTCGACATGCTCGTCTGTCACGGCCACCTGCAGCCCGGCCAGGTCGGGCGGCGAATGCCGAGGTTCGGCGCTGGGCCTGAACACCGCCAGGCGATCACTCGCGTAAGGGGCGCTGAAGATCAACGTGTCGGATGGTGCTGGGCTGGCATGACGGCTGAGTACGTCAATGGTACCGGCCTGTAGTGCCTGCAGGGCATCCTGGTCGCTGGCATACGTCACCGCTTTCACCCGCAACCCCAGTAACTGCGCAACCAGAGCCGTCGCATCGGCGCTAATGCCTTCGTAACGATGGCCTTCGGCACTCACTGAAAAAGGTGGCGCCTCGCTGGGCGAAACACCGATCCTGAGTTCAGCCTTTTGACGCAACCATTGCCAGTCTTCGGCCGCCAGGTTGACGGGATAGTGTTCGGCGGCAAGCAACCCCGTGAGCGCTTGCGGCACCGGTAGCGTTGCTGCCGTCAGCTGGGCGCAGAACAGCATCAGGCATGGGTACAGCCATGGAAACCGTGGAAGCATGGGGGATAGAAAACCGAAGGGAGCAATGGATTGAAGGGGATTCATCAATGATGGCTGTGAGCCGTTGATCGGTCTTCCTGACTGAACAAATCATAGCGCACAGTCGTCGGTTTCATCTGCCTGCCGCGCACTTCCCCAGTACTCGATGAAAAGCCGCTCCGGCATAGGTCGGGCGAACAGGAAACCTTGGGCAAAGGTCGCACCGAGTTCGACCAGGCGCGCCAACTGTTCGGACGTTTCCACGCCTTCGATGACCAACGAAAGATCCAGGGCGCGAGCCAGCGCGATGGCGCAACTGATGATTGCCTCACCCTGAGGCAGGCTTTGCATTCGCTGCACAAAGCTGCGATCGAGCTTTATCTGGCTGAAGGGTAACTCGCCAAGCCGCTGCAAGGACGAGTAGCCAGCGCCAAAGTCATCCATGGCCAATCCGCAGCCCATGATGCGCAGGCGCAGCAGATTCTCCAGGCTCTTTGCCGGAACGCTGATCAGGCTGGATTCGGTAATTTCGAAAGTTACCTGCGCCGGCGGTACCCGCAACTGCTTGAGCAGCGCCGATATCCGTTCGCTCAGGCAGTCACAGGCCAGTTGCGCGGGGTGCAGGTTGAAGGCGAGGTTGACCGGCTTGCCATGCGCCGCCAGCAACCGGAACAGGCTCAGACCTTGTCTGAGCAGTTGCCAGAAAAGTTGATCAACCAGGCCGCTCTGCTCCATCACCGGCAGAAAATGCGCGGGTGTCAGCACGCCCCAGCGGGGATGGGCCCAGCGAGCGAGTACTTCTGCGCCCATGCCCCGTTGCCCGGGCAAGCTCACCTTGGGCTGGTAGTAGGCTTCGAACTCGCCGTTGTCCAGCCCTTGTTGTACATCCCGCAACGTGGCCAGTTCGATGGCCTCGAGGGGGGCGGCCGTGCTCTGCCGATACGCGCGATAACGTCCGAGCAACCCGCTGAACCCCTCGAGACTGAAAGGTTTGCCCAGGTCGCCAAGGAACGGCAGGCCCAGGCAGTGGATCATCGCCACCGTGGCCTGGCGCAGCACTGAGTCCAGCTCGCTGCACAGCACCACCGCCCCCACCTTGCCGGTGAGGCTGGCATGGCGCAGGAATGCCAGGCCGTCGGTGCCCGGCATTCGCAAGTCGCAGAGCACAATGTCGATACCGCTGCTCTGGTGGAGTATCGCCATGGCCTGTTCGCCGTCCGCGGCTTGCAGTATCGGGCCGCAGAACTGCTTTTGTAGCGCGGTCACAGTAACCAGGCGCTGGAAGGGTTCATCTTCCAGCACCAAAATGCTTAGAGGTTGCATTGCCGTCATTCCTGCAGGGGGAAAGCCAGTCTGAGAACGGCTGAGCACCATCTCCATATGAGTTTTCCTAAGTTTTTTTAGGAAAATTCCTACACTGTACTTCCACAAGCCTCGGCCCTTTCTCGCGCAGCCGATAGTGCTACCCTGTGCAAGCAAAACGCCACCGCACCATCCTGTTTGGGTATTGAAGGTTAGAAAGATGCACAGTGTATTGATTGTTGACGACCATCCGGTCATTCGCCTTGCCGTCAGGGTATTGCTGGAAAAGCACGGCATGCGTGTAGTCGGCGAAACAGACAACGGCCTTGATGCGGTGCGGATGGTGCGTGAGTTGACGCCGCAGGTAGTAGTGCTCGATATCGGTATTCCGAAGCTGGACGGCCTGAGCGTGATTACCCGGATCAAGGCGTTGAAAGTACGTAGCGAGATCCTCGTGCTGACTTCGCAGACCGCCGATGCCGTGTGTCGCCGCTGCATCCAGCTGGGCGCTCGGGGGTTCGTCAACAAAGAGGAGGACCTGAGCAGCCTGATTACCGCGATCAAGGCCGTGGACTCGGGTTACACCTTCTACCCGTCGTTGCCCTCTGACAGTGTCAACCCTGCGGAAAACCTGACCGAGCTGGAGCAGATCCGCGCACTGACCGACCGCGAGATGACCGTGCTGCAGTACCTGGCGCAGGGGTACTCGAATAAACAGATCGGTGAAATGCTGTTCCTGAGCAACAAGACCGTCAGCACCTACAAGACACGTCTTCTGCAGAAACTCTGCGTTCCGTCACTGGTGGACCTGGCCGAGTTCGCCAAGCGCAATGCGTTGATTCCCTGACAGACTTCACCTCCTCGCCTGTAGGAAGTTTCCTATGGGTGCGTCGGCAACGTCCTACTCCATTCCTCCCCTCCCATTCCTAGACTGGCGCCACCTCGAACGTTGCTGGTCTGCGTTTCGAGCACGTTCCATCGAACCCCCTTCGAGGACGTCTACGTCAATACAGGAGTGTGAAAATGAAAGTCAGTACTTTGGCCGGCGCGATCATGGCAGTCAGCTTGGCCACGTTGTCGACCGCGAGTGTCGCCAAGGATCAGGGGCACGGTGTCATTACCTTCAAGGGTGCGATTATCGACGCGCCCTGCTCCATCGCCCAGGAGTCGCAATACCAGACGATCGACATGGACCAGATCGCCAACGCAGACCTGAAGAACGGCGGCAAGTCCCGGCTCACGCCATTCAAGATCGAGCTGCGAGGCTGCGACCTTGGCGCCTTGAAGAGCGCCACCGCGACCTTCACCGGCTCGCCTGCCGCCAACCCCGAACTGCTGGCAATCAAAGGCTCGGCCACCGGCGCCAGCCTGGCGATTGCCGACCACACCGGCGCGTTGATCAAGCTTGGCAGCGAATCGCCGGCACAGAGCTTGTCCGATGGCGATACCTCGCTGTTGTTCAATGCCTACCTGCAAGGCGACATGGTCGCCGGGAAGAACGGCAACCCTGACGCAGCTGCCGAGATCACCCCAGGTAGCTTCGAGACCTTCGCCAACTTTACCCTCGCCTACCAGTAACGCGGCGCACCACTGGAACGCTCCGCGGCGCGGCAATCGCCTTTGCCGCGGGGCGCATGAGGAGACGCCGATGCGTCATTGGACCCAGGTACGGCTCGCCGCACTGTGCCTCTGGACAGGCCTGAGCTGTGCGCAGACGGCCGAACCGAGGGCCCTGATGCCTAAAGGGCGCGTGCAACTGACGGGCAGCATCGTGGTCGGTGGCTGCTCCATTCGCGTTGGCAGCGATAACCAGACGGTGAGCCTGCCAGCCACGGCCTTGCAAGGACTGCTACGTGGCGATGGTATTTCGCAGCAACCGCTGCGCATCGAGATCAGTGGCTGCTTCGCAATGTCCGCGCAAGACCAGGCCGATCCACGGCAGTTGATGCGGGTCGTGTTCGACGGTGAGGGCAGCGAAGGCTATTTCAGCACCCAGGGCGATGCCAGAGGCGTCGCCCTGCAAATCCGGGACAGCAACGGAAAGCCGATCGTCCCCGGAACGGTGCTGCAAGGCAGTCACTTTGCGGTCGACCGACTGACCCTGGACTACGTCCTCGCACTGGTGGGCGACGGCGCCACCCTGGCATCGGGCGAGTTCCGCGCCACGGTCAGACTGGTCATTCAGCACCTCTGATCACGCCACCATTGGCGCTACAGCTTTCAAGGAACGCATTCGTGACTCATCGCAAGGTATCGGCAATCGCGGCACTGTCCTGCCTCGCGTCATGGGCGAGTGCTGCCCAGCAGTTTCAGTTCAACACCGACGTACTGGATGTCAAGGATCGCCAGCACCTGGATCTGGGTGTGTTTGCGTCGGCCAACTTCATCATGCCCGGGGAGTACACGCTCATGGTCCGCGTGAACCAGCAGGCACTGGCCGAATTCCAGGTGCCCTATATCGCCCGCAACGGCGATCCGAAGGACAGCGTCGCCTGTCTTGCCCCGTCACTGGTGGAACAGATCGGGCTAAAGGAGCAGCGGCTCGACGATCTGGCCTGGTGGCATGATGGCGCCTGCCTGGATCTCACCAGCGTGCCGGGCATGCAGGCGCACGGCGACCTGGGAGCCTCGGCCCTGAACCTGAGCATTCCCCAGGACTCTCTGGAGTACACAGCGAGCAACTGGGACCCGCCTTCGCGCTGGGACCACGGTATCGACGGCTTGCTGTTCGACTACAACCTCAACCTGCAGAGCCGCTGGCGCAAGCGAGAACGAGGACGCGGTGACAATTTGAGTGGCAACGGCACCACGGGTGTCAACCTTGGCGCCTGGCGCCTGCGAGGTGACTGGCAGGCGCAGGCGCAGCGTGGCAGCGACCGAACCTCCAGCCAGCAATTCACCTGGGCCCGGATCCATGCGCTGCGGCCTTTGCCCTCCCTGCGTGCGAACCTGGTCGTGGGGGAAGACTACCTGGACTCCGGCTTGTTCGGCAGCCTGCGCTATACCGGTGTCAACCTCGGCAGCGACGACAACATGCTGCCGCCGAACCTCAGGGGCTATGCCCCCGAAGTGCGCGGCGTGGCCAATACCAACGCACGCGTGGTAATCCGCCAGCAAGGCCGTGTGCTGTACGACACCCAGGTACCGCCAGGGCCGTTTCGCATTCAGGACCTGAACGATGCGGTGAGTGGCCAACTCGACGTACGCGTCGAGGAACAGGATGGTCATGTCCAGCAATTCCAGCTGGACACGGCAAGCATTCCTTACCTCGCACGCCCAGGCAGCGTGCGCTACAAGCTGGCCGCGGGTCAGCCTTCCGACTGGGAACATCGCCTCGATGGCCCAAGCTTCGCCACAGGCGAGTTTTCCTGGGGCGTCAGCAATGGCTGGTCGCTGTATGGCGGTGCCCTCGGCGCAGCGGGCTACAACGCACTTGCACTGGGCGCAGGCCGGGACCTCATGGCGTTCGGCGCCCTGTCGCTGGACGTGACCCAGTCTCGCGCCAACCTGCCCGGGGAAGATGCCCTGAACGGCAAGTCCTACCGCGCTAGCTACTCGAAGCGCTTCGATGCCTATGACAGCCAGGTGACCTTTGCCGGGTACCGGTTTTCCCAGCGCAACTACATGAGCATCAACGAGTTCGTCGAGGCACGTCGTGGCGCCAACCCCTTCAACCAGAGCAAGGAACTGTACAGCGCCACACTGAGCAAGCAGTTCCGTGACGCCGGGCTCAGCGCCTACCTGAACTACAACCACCAGACCTACTGGAACAGTCGGCCCAGTGATCGCTACAGCCTGTCACTGTCGCGCTATTTCGATACAGGTAACCTGAAGAACCTCAGCCTGTCCCTGACGGCGTACCGCAACACGGCCAATGGTACCGCCGAAGACGGTGCCTACCTGTCGCTCACCGTTCCCTGGGGCGGGACGGGCTCGCTGAGTCTCAACTCCTCGACCAGTGGTGGCGACAGCTCCCACACGCTGAGCGGCTACGACCGCATCGACGAACGCAGCCACTACATGCTCAGCGCCGGCACAGCGGCTGGCGGCAAGAGCCTGGGTGGCTTCTATTCCCGTGACGGCGATCAGATGCAACTGGTCGCCAGCGCCAGCCATCAGGCAGGCGAATACACCTCGGCGGGACTTTCACTGCAAGGCGGCGCGACCCTGACCGGCCAAGGCGCCGCGTTGCACCGCAGCAGCGTGATGGGTGGCACCCGGCTGCTGCTAGATACCCAGGGTGTGGCGGGTGTGCCGGTACGTGGCAATGGCGCGGTCACCCGTACCAACCGTTTCGGCAAAGCCGTGGTCACCGATGTCAACAGTTACTACCGCAACCAGGCCAGCATCGAGCTGGACAGCCTGGCTGACGACGTCGAAGCCACTCGCTCGGTGACCCAGGCCACATTGACCGAGGGGGCTATCGGCTATCGGCGCTTCGATGTGATTGCCGGACATAAAGCCATGGTCGTCATTCGCCTGGGCGAGCACGGCACGCCACCGTTCGGCGCCACGGTGCAGAACCTGCGCGGCCAGGAAACCGGCATCGTCGGCGAGGACGGTGCGACCTACCTGAGCGGCATGAAACCCGGCGAAGCCATGTCCTTGCACTGGGACGGCGCCGAACGTTGCCGCTTCACCCTGCCCTCGCAACTGACCAGCCCGCAGCAAGCGCTGGAGCTCTCCTGCCAGCCTGTCGGCACCGCTGCTTGATATTTTCACGAAACAGGAACGCACCCATGAACATCTTGCAACCTCTGGGCATCATGCTTGCCTTGTGCACCGCTCAAACGACCCTCGCGGCAGTATCGCTGGACCGCACCCGGGTCATCTTCACCGGTGCGGACAAGTCGGTGAGCCTCGGTATCAGCAACCAGAATGCCCAACTGCCCTACCTGGCGCAGGCCTGGCTCGAGAATGAACATGCCGAGAAAATCGGCAGCCCCTTGGTCGTCGTCCCGCCTATCCAGCGTCTGGAGGCCGGCAGCAACAGTCAGGTGAAGATCCAGGGCCTGCCCGCGCTTGCCGAACTGCCGCAGGATCGCGAATCACTGTTCTATTTCAACCTGCGTGAAATTCCGCCGCGCAGTGACAAGCCGAACACCTTGCAGATCGCCTTGCAGACGCGAGTGAAGCTGTTCTATCGCCCCGCCGCGATCGCCACCAAGGCCAGCATGGGCCAGGTACCCTGGCAGGAACGTCTGACGCTGATTCGCCAGGGGGATGCCTATCGGGTAAACAACCCCACCCCTTACTACGTCACGCTTATCGACGCTGCCCGTGATGCGAAAGCCGGCTCCGTGAGTGCTTTCAAGCCATTGATGGTCGCCCCGGGCGCGCAACAGGACCTTGGGCTGGGCCGTACCCAACTGGGCGATAGCCCGGTGCTTACGTATGTGAACGATTATGGCGGTCGCCCACGCTTGAGCTTCACCTGCGCTGGGGACACCTGCACCGCCAGCCCGCTTGCCGGCAGTCAATGAGCCTTGCCATGCACTATTGGTCGATGAGCAAGACATTCAACGTGCGCCTGACGGTTTTGCTCTGCGCTGGCAATGCATTGTTGCCCCTCCTGGCAAGCGCACGCGATCTTCAGACAGCCGAGTTCCAGGTCACGGGGGTGTTGCTGGAGAGCGCCTGCTATCTGGCACCTGACTCGGCATACCAGGCCATTGCGCTGGGGGCGCTGGACACCCGCACACTGGCTCGCCTGGGTGAACGGGGCGCTGCCGTCCCATTGCGCCTGAAACTCGAGGGTTGCGTGCGCAGTGAGGGTGGCCGCCGTGATGAACAGACTGGAACACTGAGCTGGAGTGCCATCGAGCCGGTGGCCACGGTGACATTCAGCGCCGTTGCCGACAGTGATACGCCGGAGCTGATCAAGGTGGCTGGCGCTGCAGGTTTCGGCCTGCGCCTGCTCAACGTGCATGGGCAGGATGTCCGGCTGGGCAACAGCGCACCTGCCTGGTTCGTTTCTCCGGGCGCCAGCCAGCTGACGTTCTATCTGCGGCCAGAGCGCACCTCGGCGGCGCTGCAACCCGGCGCGTTCCGCGCCAGTCTCTGGGTGAACCTGACATATGACTGAGGGTAGACCGATGAGGGTGTTGAAGGTGGCGGTCTCCATTGCCCTGCTATGGGGCTTGTCGACCGTGAACGCGGACGAACGCAAAGTACTGACCATCAAGGGCACGGTCCTCGCTTCGATTCCCTGCGTGATCAATGCCGACCAGCCGATCGACGCGGCATTCGGTGACGTGCAGACAGCGTTCATCGATGGCGTCTACAAGACCATCACCCTCGACTACACCCTCGATTGCAAACGAGCCGGCACCAACCAGTTGCGCCTGCAGATCAAGGGCAGCATCGCGGGCTTCGATCCGCAGTTGCTGCTCGTGCCTGGCCGTCCCGGCCTCGGGATTGCCTTGAAGAAGGATAACGCCAGGCTCGGCGTCAATACCTGGAGCGACTTCGACTCCGGCAAAGTGCCCCTGCTTCAGGCAGTGCTGGTCAAGCAACCGGGTAGCGATATCGAATCCGGCGCATTCAAGGCCAGTGCGACCCTGGTCGTGGACTATCGATGAACAGACTCTACCGTGCGCTCCTGGCGCTTTTACTGCTCGCCCTTGCGCTCTCGGGCAAGGCTGCCGACAACGTGCAGTTCAGTGGCAACCTGATCGCCACGCCGCTGTGCACCCTCAGTGACAAAGGCGGCCGTATCGATGTGCGCTTCCAGCGCAACATCGCCATCAACCGCATCGATGGCCATGAGTATCGTCAGCCGATCCCCTATCAGCTCGACTGCCCCGGCGCGGCGGGTTCGGGCATTGCCTGGCGCATGCGCCTGACCTTGGTGGGTGACCCCACAGCCTTTGATCCGGCGGCGTTGCAGACATCGATTCCCGACCTGGGAATCAAGGTTCTGCTGGACGGTGCCGACCTTGTGGTGGGTATCTCCCGCCCGCTCCAGGTGTCCAACGGTTCGCCACTGCCGCTGCTGGAGGCGGTCCCGGTCAAGCGCCGCGACGCTGTGCTGCAGAGCAAGGACTTCACCGCCTCGGCCTTACTGCTCGCCGAACTCTACTAGGAGCGTCCATGTACAAGATCATCGCAGTCTGTATGACGGCCTGCCTGGTCGGGCAGGCCCAGGCCAACGAGGACAACCTGTTTTTCTCAGGCACGTTGGTCAATGAGCCCTGCGTGCTGGCCACTGAGTCTGAAGCGGTCACGCTCGACTTCGGCAACATCGTCGACAAGGCGCTCTACCTCAATGGGCGTACCCGCGGCGAACCAGTCGTCCTGCGCTTGCAGAACTGCACGCCAGAGGTGGGCGCAAAAGGCGTCAGCATCACCCTGCACGGCGCCGAGAGCATCGACCCCCCTGGCCTGCTCGTGGTTGCCGAAGGTTTGCTGGTGGGTCTGGAGCGCGGCAATGGACAAGCCCTGGCGTTGAACAAGGCCCATCCGATGGGCGATTTGGTCAACGGCGAGAATCTGATCGGCTTCAATGCGTACCTGCAACGCGACCTCCTGGCTGGGCAGATCCTGCAGCCAGGCAGGTTTGAAGGGACGGTCACCTTCTCACTCAGCTACGAATGACAGGACGCCTCGAGGCACCCTGTCTTCGGTGGGTACTACTTGCTCAACGCCTTGCCCACCGCGTTGACGAATACCGCCTGCTCGTCATACAGCGAGCCGGGGCTCTCGGCGTTCTTCCAGGTCGACCACTGCACCACTACCAGACGCTCCGCCGGGTTGATGGCGATGCTCTGGCCAAAGATGCCCAGCGCCCAGAACGTCTGGCCGCTGGTGGCGGTGCGCTTGGGTTCGGCATCGCTGTCTGGGGCCGGCGCGTTGTACCACCACTGGTAGCCGTACTGACCCTTGGGTGCGGCGGCCGTCACTGAGCCCTTGGCCTGGGTCCAGTGGGTGGAGCGCGCGATCCAGTCGTCCGGGAGCAGCTTGTCGCCCGTTGGCAATTGTCCGCCACTCAGCACGAACTGGCCGAACCGCCCCCAGTCACGCAACGTGGCATTGAAGCCGTGGCCGCCCATGTCCACCTTGCCGGGCACCAGCGCATGCCAGACCCCGGCCTGTTGCATGCCGTAGCGGCTCCACACGCGGCTCTGCAGGTACTTGGCAATGGTCATGCCGGTGGCATTCTCCAGCACCCGACCGACCAGCCAGGCGCCACCGGTGTTGTACGACCAGACCTCGCCCGGCTTGACCCCGGGCTTGCGCTTGACCGACCTCACCAGTTCGAGCACGCAGTGATAGGGATCGGCGGTGGCCTCGCACTGGGTCATGTGCGAAAAGTCCGAATCCTTGGAGGCGTAGTTCTCGTCCCAGATTACGCCCGAGGTGTGTTGCAACAGCTGGTGCAAGGTTACGTCCTGCCATTCGGAACCCTCCAGTTCCGGAACATAGCGGCTGATTCTGTCGTCCAGCGACTGGATCTTGCCTTCCTTGACAGCGATGCCGACCAGCACGCTGACCACCGACTTGGCCACCGAGCGGGACGTCCACAAGGTCTGCGGCGTGTTGCCCTTGCCGTAGTACTCGTAGGCGATCTTGCCGTCCTTAAGCACCAGCAAGCCGGTCACGCTCTGGTTGGCCAGGTATTGCGCCAGGTTGTGCGTCTTGCCGCCCAACTGATACTGCACGTCAGTCAGTGTGTGGCTGGCCGGCGGCAAGGGAAATGGCGTGGCGCCGTTCGGGGCGAAGACATCGCCGCCGTAGAGGCGGTAGGTGTTGCGAAAGCCCACGACCCGGGTGTCCTGGTCCCAGGTGAGCATATCCCTGGCAGCCGGCAGCACCTTGTCGAAGGGCTGCGGGCAGGGTTCAAGCTCTGGCACGCCGCAGGCCCCCTTGTTGTCGGCCGCCTGCGCCGCACCAGCCAGGGCGGCGAGCGTCAGGGCCAGGATGGAAAGACCGTTGAACGACTTATTTATTGTTGTTGGCCGCATCGGAGGGCTCCTCGTAAAGCGCGGAAATACGCCGTCCCGAGTGTCGACAACTTGAAGGGGCGGGAAAAGCACAATAAATTTGCCTTCACTATTAAAAAAACTAACAGCCAGGAGCGTGCCCATGGCCGAAGACCGACTGCCCCCGCTCAACGCCGTGCGTGCTTTCGAGGCCGCCGCCCGTCTGGGTAGTTATGTCGCGGCCTCCCAGGCGTTGCACGTGACCCAGCCGGCGATCGGTCGGCATGTGAAGAACCTCGAGGCCTGGCTGGGCGTGCGCCTGCTCGAGCGCTCCCCCCGCGGCGTGGCCCTCACCCTGCCCGGCGCCCATTACTACAAGGCCGCAGCCGAAGCACTGCAGATCCTTGCCGATGCCGGTGCACGCCTGGCGCAACGGGGAGGCGAGCGCTGGCTACGGATCCTCTGCGTGCCGGCGTTCGCCTCACGCTGGCTGACACCGCGCATCGACACCTTGCGCCGCCTGCGCCCGGACCTGAGGATCGCCATCGAGCCCAATGCCACGTTCACCAGCGTGGATGCGCGCCAGGCGGACCTGGGCATCGCCTTCGGCCTGCCGGGTGAGCTGAACGGTGTACGCGAGGTGTTGATCCGCCCGAAGGTGTTCGCGGTATGCGCGCCGAGCTACCTGGCGCAGTTGCCCGCAGGGCTGAGCGCTGCCGACCTGCCCGCCTTGCGGCTGATCCATGTCGATGACGGCACCTGGTGGAACAGCTGGTTCGCGGCCAATGGCCTCAGGGTGCGGGTCAAGGCCGATACCTCGCATATCAGCAACGATATCGTGCTGAACCTGGCCCAGCGCGGCCACGGCATCGCCCTGGCCACCGAAGTGCTGGTCGGACGTGAACTGCGCGAAGGCAGCCTGGTGCGTTGCGTGGAACAGGCCGTGGCGCTGGAGAGCTACCAGTTGCTGACGCCGACTCAGCCGCCGAGTGCCGATGCGTTGTGGTTCATGGATTGGCTGGGGGGCAGCCTGCGCGAGGAGTTTCCGGATGCGCTGGTGGTCGCGCAGAAGCCCTCCCATGCGGGTGATACTTGAAAACTACATTCCCTGTACAAGCAGTTATACGACACAGTGCGGTGCTGGTAATGGCGTGTCCGTGCCGAGGCTATCAACCCAAGCTTTAACGGCTTGGTGGTCAATCACGCAGCCAGCGTCAACATCCGCCAGGGCTTCCGATGTCAACCGCACCCTTTCTTCTTCATGGGCCAAAATAGAGCTGGTTTTGATGGTATTCGCCATTATCGGATCTCCTCAGTGTTCGAACTGAAACTAACCTCCGCTCATCAGTGCCTTCAGTAGTGCTCTGTGCTGCGGGGTCTCCTCGCAGTTTGATGCAAAAACAGTGAATGGTCATTCTGCGTCAACGGGCTGCGTAGCCTTGCACCGGCTACGCCGATGGTCGCGGGGCATCGGCGCACCTCCGCTCCCACACGGCGTTGGCTAGAAATCCACCGAGGTGGAGAACAACAACGACCGCGGCGTGCCCAGCCCTCCGGACAGGCCGCTGCCGTCGCCGCCGTTCCACGAGCCGATCCAGTAGGCCTTGTTGGTGACGTTCTGCACGGTGGCACGCAACGTGACCGGCTTGTCCGAGACCTTCAGGGTATACCGGGCCCCGAGATCGAAAATCGTGTAGGACGGCAGCGACAGGTTGTTGGCATCGGTGGCATAGCGCCGGCCGGCATAGTTGGCGTTGCCGGTCAGGGTCAGCCCGGGCATCTCGCGCAGGTCGTACTCGACGCCGAGCTTGGCCAGCACCTTGGGCACCCCGGTGGCCTGGTTGCCTTCGTTTTCCTTGCGTATCGATTGGGTCAGCTCGGCCTTGGTGTAGGAGGCCCCCCCCAGCAGGCGCAGGCCCGGCTCGAGCTCGCCGAAGAACGACCACTCCAGGCCACGGTTGCGCTGCTCGCCGTACACGCCGTAGATCTGCGTGAGCGGATCGGTATAGGCGCTGGGCTTTTTCACCTGGTAGACACTGACCGTGTGCGCGAAGGTGCCCAGGTCGAGCTTGGCGCCCAGTTCGTACTGCTTGGTCTGGTACGGCGCCATGATCGCGCCGGCGTTGCGCGCGTTGTCCGGGGCGATGCCACCCTGGCTCAGGCCTTCGATGTAGTTGCCGTACAGCGACAGCTCGTCGGTGACCTTTACCAGCAAGGCTGTGGCCGGCGAAACCCGGCTTTCATCGTAGGGCTTGGAAGTACGCTGGTGGTTGCCGTTGTAGTTCGACGCGCGCACGTTCTGGTGGCGTGCACCGACGGTCCACTGCACCTTGTCATCGAGGAACGACATCGTGTCGAGCAAGGCTTCGCTGCTCAGCCGGGCGCGCATGCGCGAGGTGACGTTGCCGTACTCGCCGATCTCCGGGCGCGGGCCATAGTCCAGGTTGTAGTAGTTGGTGAGGATGCGTGTCGGCAGGCGCTTGTCCTTGAAACTGTTCTCGGAGTCGTAGCGGGTGGCCGCCAGCGACCAGGCGTGGTCCACCGGGCCAGTGGCGAAGCGCCCGCGCAGGCCGACCTCGCCGGACTTCTGCTCACCATCTCGAGCCGAGCGGATCGGTGTGGCGGAGATGTCGCCGGCATCATTGAGCAGCATGCCGCTGGTCATCAGCGCGTTGTAGCCCCCTTCCCGATGGCCCCAGCCGGCGAATGCGGTGAGCGAGTCGTTGAGGTCGTACTCGCCGCGCAGCACCACGGTGTCGGTGTCGTTGACGGTGTAGCCCCACTCCGGGGCCAGCGAGTGATCGCCCTTCTTGGCCTTGGGCAGGTGGGTCACGCCGGGGCTGATCGAGGCGATGCCGAAATAGTTGACCCCGTCCATGCGTTCGCGCTGGTGGTAGTAGTCCAGCGACGCCCTCGCCCGCTCGCCGCGCCAGTCCAGGGCCAGGGACGACAGCTGCATGCGGTGCTGCTGGTCGTCCACCGGGGTGTCGCCGTCGCGGTAGACGCCATTGAAGCGCACGCCGAACTGCTTCTGGTCGCCGAAGCGGCGGCCGATATCGGCATGCATGCCGGCCAGGCCATCGGACTCGTAGGAGGCGGTCAACCGGGCCAGGGGCTCGTCGCCGGCCCGCTTGGGCACGATATTGATGCTGCCGCCGACGCTGCCGTCTGGCGGCATGCCGTTGAGCAGCGCCGACGGGCCCTTGAGCACTTCGATGCGCTCGGCAAGCTCGGTGGAGCCGCGCATGTTCGGCGCCATGCTCGGCAGGCCGTTGAAGGTAATGTCGTTGCCGGTGCTGTACAGGCCGCGAATGAAGAAGGTCTCGAAGATGCCGCGCTTGCTCGGCACGTAGACCGACGGATCGGTGGCACCGATCACCGCGCCGATGTCCTGGGCCTGGCGGTTCTCGATGTATTCCTTGGTGTAGCTGATGGCGTTGAACGGGGTTTCGCTGAAGTCCTTGTTGCCCATCAGCCCTACCCGGCTGCCCGAGCCAACCTGGCCTCCGGCATATTCCGGTGGCGGGGTACCAAGGGCGTCACGGGTTTCCTGCACCAGGGTTTCCGGCAGGGTCAGGCCCTCTTCCTTCACATCGGGGGTCTGCTGCTGCGCCGAGGTGGTGCTGCGTGGCGGTTGCGCGAAGGCATTGCCGGCGATGGCGGCCATGCCCAGCAGCACGGCCATGGGCAAGGCCCTGCGGGGCAGTTTCGGTGCCTGGGGATGTTGCAGTGGAGGCATGAGGGATTCCTTTCGGGGCAGAATGGTAATGTTTCTCATTAGTCATTCCGTACGAGTCGGCGAATCCCTCAACAGAAATTACAGTCACTTGGCCACTATCGGTTTCACATCTGTACCGGCCTCATCGCCGGCAAGCCGGCTCCCACAGGAATCGCGCATGGCTGCAGTTTCTGTGGGAGCCGGCTTGCCGGCGAATGGGCTGCGTAGCAGCCCCCTTTCAGGAAGTCAGCCCTGATACCCCTTCACCACCTCGTCCGCCACCCGCTCCAGACAGGTCACGCTGGCGGTGCACAGGTACCAGGTCTGCGGATCGACGAACACCACATGGCCGTTCTTCCACGCCTTGGTCTGGCGCAGCAGCGGGTTGTCCAGGGTCTCGCGGTCCAGCGCGGCGCGGCGCTCCATCACCGCGGTGCGGTCGATCACATAGAGGATGTCCGGGTCGGCCTGGTGGATGAACTCGTTGGAGATCGGCTGGCCGTGCAGGCCGGCCTGCATGTCGTCGCTGGCCGGCTTGACCCCGAGGGTGTCGAAGATGAAGCCGTAGCGCGAACGCACACCGTAGGCGGTGAACGCGCCGTTGTTGTGCAGCACCACCAGCGCCTTTTCCGGGCGCCCGTCGGTCACCTTGCGCACCTGGGCCACCTTGGCATCGATGCGCGCGGCGGTTTCCCGGGCCAAGTCTTCCTTGCCGAGAATGTGCCCGACAGTCAGCAGGTGCTGCTTGGCGGTGTCGATGACATTGCCCTGGCGGTTGTCCATGTCGATGTCGTAGTGCACCGTCGGGGCGATCTGGCTCAGCTCCTGGTAGCTCTGCGCCTGCAGCGGCGAGATCAGGATCAGGTCGGGCTTGAGCGCATGCAGGCGTTCAAGGTTGGGCTGGATGGTGGTGCCGACGTCGGCCACCTTGGGGTCGTCGCGGTACCTGGCCAGGAAGCCCGCGACATAGTCCTTGGCGATGCCGACCACCGGCGCGCCGAGTTGGTCGAGGGTGTCCAGCTCGCTCATGTCGAAGGCCACCACGCGCTGCGGCTGGTGTTCGACCAGCGTGGTGCCCAGGGCGTGTTCGACCTTCACCGGGGCGTAGTCGGCGCTGGCGGCGCGCGCCTGCTCCGGCGGGGCCTGGTCGCAGCCCGGCAACGTGGCCGCCACGGCGGCGGCCAGCAGTATCTTGCAGATTCCGTTCATACCAGCTCTCTCGATAGTGATGGGTTGAAGTAGTTGCAGACGAAACCCTGCGCGCTCGGCAGGATCTCGAACGCCAGGCCGAACAGCGCGCGCAGGTTGGCCTCGGTGACCACCTCGGCGACCGGCCCGTGGCTGTGCACCGCGCCCTGCTTCATGGCGACGATGTGGTCGGAATAGTTGGCGGCAAAGTTGATGTCGTGCACCACCAGGATCACCGTGCGCCCCTGCTCGTCGCAGAGCCTGCGGATTGCCTGCATGATCTGCACCGCGTGCTTCATGTCGAGGTTGTTCAGCGGCTCGTCGAGCAGCAACAGGTCGGTGCGCTGGGCGATGGTCATGGCCAGGAAGGCCATCTGCCGCTGGCCGCCGCTGAGTTCGTCGAGGTAGGCGCGGCGCAGCGCTTGCAGCCCCAGGAAATCCAGGGATTCGTCGATTACCTGGTGGTCGTCGGCGGTCAGCAGCCCGCGGCTGTAGGGAAAGCGGCCGAAGGCGACCAGTTCCTCGACGGTCAGGCGCAGGTTGAAGTCCAGTACCTGGCGCAGGGTGGCCACGCGGCGGGCGTAGTCGGCGATGGCGATGCGGCCGATGTCCAGGCCGTCGAGCAGGATGCGCCCGCGGCTGGCCGGCAGCAGCCGAGCCATGCACATCAGCAAGGTGCTCTTGCCGGCGCCGTTGGGGCCGATCAGCGAGGTAACCTGGCCGGCCGGGAACGTCAGGCTCACGTCTTCGAGCACGGTCTTGTCGCCATAAGCCTTGTGCAGGTGTTCGAGGGTGATCATGGGGTGCCTCGGGTACGGACCATCAGCGCTAGGAAGTACGCGCCGCACACCAGGTTGACGAGGATGCTCACGCTGGTCCGGTAGTTGAACAGATGCTCGACCAGCAGTTGGGCGAGCAGGAACATGCCGATGGCCACGGCGCAGGCCAGTGGCAGGGTCACCTGGTGCCGGGCGCTGCGCGCCAGGGCATAGGCGATGTTGGCGACGAACACCCCCATGAATGCGGTTGGCCCCACCAGGCTGGTGGACACCGCTACCAGCACGGCGATCAGCGCCATCTGCAGGCGCAGGCAGCGCCCATGGTCCAGGCCCAGGGCAATGGCTTGGTCGCGACCCAGCGCCAGCACGTCAAGCACCCGTGTGCCGCGCGCCACCAGCACTGCCACTGCCGCCACCAGCAGGCCCGAGTACAGCACCTGGGCCGGCTGGGCGCGGTTGAACGAGGTATAACCCAAGCCTTGCAGGATGGAGAATTCCCCCGGGCTGGTCTTGAGCTGGATGAACTGGGTGAAGGTGCCCAGCACCATGGTCAGCACCAGCCCCAGCAGTAACAGGCGGTAGACATCCCCGCGCCCTTCGCGCAGCAGCCAGCGCTGCAGCAGCCACGAGTAACCGAGCATCAACGCGATCGACAGCAACGCGTTGCCCTGCGCGCCGAGCAGCGCCACGCTGCCGGTGCCCAGCCACAGCACCAGCACGGCCTGGAACAACAGGTAGATGCCTTCGTAGCCCATGATCGCCGGGGTCAGCACCCGGTTGCCGGCCAAGGTCTGGAAGATCACCGAGGACAAGGCGATGCACACCCCGGCCACCACGATCGCGCCCAGGCGCACCAGGCGCTTGGGGATCACGTAGCTGAAGTCCAGGCCCGAGCCCAGCAACAGGAACGCCAGCGCCAGGGCCGGCAGCAACAACCAGGCGGCGCGGCGCATCATTTGCACTTCCACAGGATCAGCACCAGGAACAGCACACCGCCGACACTGCCGGCGGTCAGGCCGATGGGCACTTCGTAGGGGTGGATCAACAACCGGCCAAGTATGTCGCAGGCCAGCAGCAACGCCGCGCCGCACATGGCGACGATGGGCAAGGTGCGCTTGAGGTTCTCGCCGTAGCGCAGCGCCACCAGGTTCGGCACCACCAGGCCGACGAAGGGGATCGCGCCCACGGTGATCACCGTGGCCGACACGGTCACCGCTACCAGCACCAGACCGAGGATCGCGGTGGCCGCGTAGTTAAGGCCGAGGCTGGTAGCCATGCCCTCGCCCATGCCCAGCACGGTGAAGCGCTGGGCATATAGATAGGTGAGCACGAC
Source organism: Pseudomonas sp. FW305-96 (assembly GCF_058783825.1). NCBI lineage: Bacteria > Pseudomonadati > Pseudomonadota > Gammaproteobacteria > Pseudomonadales > Pseudomonadaceae > Pseudomonas > Pseudomonas sp. FW305-96. The sequence goes on along the minus strand of NZ_JBYSYW010000004.1, from coordinate 69,380 downwards.
GATCGGCAGGATCAGGTAGATGATCTCGTAGTTGCCCTCGATCACCCGCGAGAAGTCGCCCAGCAGCCAGCCCTGCATGCTCTGCAGGATGTTGTGGCGATAGGCATAGAACTCGGCGATGGCGCTGAGCACGCTGCCGTACATCAGGCCGATCACTGGCACCAGCACCAGGTTGGTGAACCGGATGCGGCGGATGATCGCCACGTACACCAGGCTCGCCAGCAGGCAGAACACCAGGGCAAACAGCATGCGCCCGGTGGCCCCGGCACCCGGCAGCACGGTCAGGGCCACCAGGATGCCCAGCTTGGCCGCATCGAGTCCGCCGCAGGTGGCCGGCTCGACAAAGCGGTTGCGCACGATCTGCTGCAGGATCACCCCGCAGATCGACAGGCCGACACCCGTCAGCACCAATGCCGCCAGGCGTGGCAGGCGGCTGGCGGTGAGGGTCAGCCAGGCATCGTCGGAGGCCGACAGCAAGGCCGACCAGGACATCTGGCTGGCCCCGACCATCAGTGAAACGCCACACAGCAGCAACAACAGTGTTGGCAGCAACAACCGACTCAAGCGGTCACTCCATCGCCTGCGGCCTCACCGATGCGCCAGCCCTTGGCGGCCCGGCGCTGCTCGAGGAAGTGCGCGTACAAGCCACCCTCGGCAGCCAGCTGGGCATGGGCGCCCTGTTCGCGGATGCGCCCTTCGTCCAGCACCACGATCTGGTCGGCCATGGCCACCGTCGACAGCTGGTGGGCAATGACGATCAGCGTGCGCTTGCCGCGCAGCCGTGCCAGCGCTTCGGCGATGGCCGCCTGGTTCTCGGCGTCCAGCGCCGCGGTGGCCTCGTCGATCAGCAGGATCGGCGCGTCCTTGATCAGCGCGCGGGCAATCGAGATGCGCTGGCGTTCGCCGCCGGACAGGCGCGCACCGCCCTCGCCCACCGGCGTGTGCAAGCCTTCGGGCAGACGTTCGAGGATCTCCTGCACCCCGGCCAGCCGCGCCGCCTCGAGCACTTCGGCCTCGCTGGCGTCGGGTTTGCCCAGGCGGATGTTGTCGGCGATGCTGCCCTGGAACAGGTAGGCGTCCTGGAAGATCTGACTGATCTGCCCAGCCAGCTGTTCGGCGGACATCTGCCGCACATCCACCCCGCCGACCTTGACCCGGCCCTGGGTGACGTCGAAGAAACGGGCGATCAGGCGTACCAGGGTGGTCTTGCCCGAACCCGATGCGCCGACCAGTGCCGTCATGCTGCCGGGCGCGATGTCCAGGCTGACCTCGCGCAGCACCTCTGGCTGGTCGTCGCCGTAGCGGAATCCGACCTGCTCCAGCTGCACCGAACCGTCGACCGGCGCCTGCGGTGCGGCGGGCTCGGGCAGCGGCTCGACGGCCAGCAACTCGGCCACCGCCTGCAACTGGCCGCGGGTGCCGCGCAGCACCTCGCTGTAGCCGGCCACATCCAGCAGCGGGTCGATGAAACGGGTCGCCAGCACCAGCGCAACCAGGGTGCCGATCACCGTTGCGTTGTCGAAGCCCGCGCCGGCCTGCTCGCCAAGCCACAGCGTGGCGACCACCAGCAACGCGGCGAAGCTGGCCTGCACCGCCCAGACGTTGAGCACCGACGACAGCGCCGACAGCTGGATCAGCTTGCGCGCCGCCTGTTGTTGCTGGGCCACGGCCTGCTCCAGGAAGCGCGTGCCGCCCTGTTCGCCATTGAAGGCACGCAGCACCGACTGCGCCTGGGCGAACTCGACCATGCGCTGGCTGGTCTGCGCGGTGTCGCGCTGGTAGCGCTGGTCGGCGCGCTGGCCAAGGCGCATTGTCGCCAGCATCACCAGGGCCAGCAGCGGCAGGCTGACCAGGGCCACCAGGCCCAGGCGCAGGTCGACCAGCAACAGCGCAACGAGGATCACCAGTGGCGTCACCACCCCGGTGAACAGCGGCGTGAACACATGGGCCGGCAGTTGCGCGATCTCCATCATGCCCTGGGTGGTGACATGGCTCAGGCGCGCGGTATTGGCGGCATTGAACCAGCCCACCGGCAGCGTGCCGACATGCTCGCCCAGGCGCTGGCGGCCACCGCGCAGCACGGCAATGCCCACGGAGATGCCAGCCTTCTCCACCCGACGCCGCAGGTACCAGCACACCACCACGCCCACGGCCAGTAGTGCCAGCCACTGGCCGGCGGCCTCCAGCTGATTGCCCAGCAGGTAGCGCAGGATCGGCACCAGGGTGACGATGGTCAGCCCGCACAGCACGCCATACACCAGCGCCAGGCGGATGTAGCGGCGCAGGAACACGGCGTCGTCGCCGAGCAGTCGAACGAAAGTCCCCAACATGATCAGTGCTCCTCCACCTGCGCGGTCGCCCGCGTCTTCGCATAGCCGCCGGCGGCCCACAAGCGGGCATACAGCCCGCGACGGGCCAGCAGTTCGTCGTGATTGCCGCGCTCGGCGACGGTGCCCTGGTCCAGCACCAGGATCTGGTCGGCGTGCATCACCGTGTCCAGGCGATGGGCGATCACCAGCAGCGTGCGCCCCCGGGCGAAGCGCGACAGCGCCTGTTGCAGCTTGACTTCGTTCTCGGCGTCGGCCGCCGCGGTGGCCTCGTCGAGCACCAGCACCGGCGGGTCGAGCAGCACCGCGCGGGCAATGCTCAGCCGTTGCAGCTCGCCGCCGGAGAACTGCACGTCCTCGCCGATCACCGCGTCGTAGCCGCGCGGCTGGGCGAGGATGCGCTCGTGGATATTGGCAATCCGCGCCGCCGCCTCGATCTGCTCCTGGCTCGCCGAAGGCCGGCCCAGGGCAATGTTCTCGCGCACGCTGGCATGGATCAGGCGCACGTCCTGCAGGACAAAGCCGATGCGCCGGTACAGTTGCGCGCTGTCGATCTGCCGCAGGTCAACGCCGCCCAGGGTGATACGCCCGGCACTGGGGTCGAAGAAGCGCAGCAGCAGGCGCGCCAGGGTCGACTTGCCGGCGCCCGAGGCGCCGACCACCGCCGTGACCGTGCCCGGTTCCAGGGTGAACGACACTTCGCTCAGTACCGGATTGCGCGGGTCGTAGTGATAGCCCAGGCCCTGCACCTCGATGCGCGCATCGGCCGGCAGCTTGCCGGCGCCCTGGCCGTCGGTCTCCAGCACCGCCGTGTTCAGCAGCGCCTGCACGCGCTGGGCCGCACCGGTGGCGTTATTCAGGTCGTGGGTGATATAGGCCAGCAACAGCAGCGGCGCACAGATGCCCGGCGCCACCAGGGCGAACGGCAGCACCTGCACCGGGGTGATCCAGCCCAGGCCGACGAACAGCGTGCCGAACGCCAGCACCACGCCCAGTACCGACACCGGCGCGATCATCGCGTTGGCATTGGCCATGGCGCTGACCAGCGGCCGGGTGAAGTCGGTGAAGGCCGCGGCGAAGGCGTCCACCGCCTCGCGGTAGCTGCCATGCGCCTTGCGCTGGCCACCGAAGGCCTTGACCACCGGGATGCCGTTGACGAACTCGACCACCGCCTGGTTGATCCGCCCCATGCCGGCGCCGAAGGCCTGCATGTTGCGGGCGCTGGCCTGGTGGGCACGGGCGAAGAACAGGAAGAACAGCGGGAACGGCAGCATCGACACCAGCGCCATGCGCCAGTCCATGGCGAACAGGTAGACGATCGATGCCAGCACTGCCCCGGCGCTGCGCCCGAGGGTGGTGTAGAAGTGCGCGGTGAGGCTGTGCAGGATGCCGATATCGTCCTGCATGGCCTGCTTCACCTCGCCGGAGGCGCGGCTGGTGAACCAGCCCAGCGGTACCCGTGCCAGGCGGCGGATGATCGCCAGGCGCAGCGTGCCGGTGATGTGGTTGTCGGCCAGGTGGGCCACCAGGTCGCCCAGCGAAATCAGGGCCATGCCGACGAACAGGCAGCCCAGCCCCAGCACGATCACCGGCCAGGCCTGCGCGACGCCCTGCCCTTCGGCGAACGCCAGCCGGGCGACCTCGGCGATCGCGGCCAGGGGCGCCAGGCTGAGCATGGCGCCAAGCGCGGCGAGCAACCCGGCGACGATCAAGCGCCCGCGAATCGGCGCCAGCACTGCGGCGACCGGCCCCTTGGCGGGCTGTTCCACCGCCACCCCTTGTTCAACACTCATGAATGCTCCTTTTCAGCACGAGGAGCAGGCCGGGCAGCCACTTTGGCGCCTGGCCCGCCAGTCCTTCTCAACCTGTATTCCGCACGAGGCGGACAAACCCGCAAAAAACAATGCCCACGCTCAGGCGCCACTGCCCATGCGGTAGCGCCTGCAGGTGCGCACGCCGGCGGCGATGTACTTCTCGACCGAGGACACCGACACCCGCAACTCGGCGGCGATGGCGCGATGGGCCATGCCGTCGAGCCGGCACAGCAGCAGGGCCTGGCGGGCCTTGGGCGAATGCCGTTGCAGGGCGCTGTCGATCGCACCCAGGGCCTCGACCACCAGCGCCCGCGCCTCTTCCGACGGCACCCGCGGCTCGGGCTGCAGGCCATGGTCCTCGAGGTAACGGGTTTCACGTTGGCGGCGGCGGTACAGGTCGATGACCTTGCCGTTGGCGATCTGCGTCAGGTGGCAGCGCGACTGTTCCGCCGTCGGCACCTGGCCCTTGTTCATCAGGTGCAGGTAGATATCGTGGGCCAGGTCCGCCGCATCCACCGCGTTGCCCAGCTTGCGGCGCAGCAGCTCGCACAACCAGCCGTGATGATCCTGATACAGCTGTTGCAGCTGTTGACGAAGCGCGAACGTTCCGTTGTCCACGGTACCTCTCCCTGAGCGTGGTGCATTCCAGACGGCTTCCTTTGACGTGCGCCAATCTAGATGATAATTATTTGCATCTTTCTCACCATAACGAATCCTCGGGATTCACGCAATGCACCCCGGTGGTGCGAACCCTCTGCGCGGCCACTCACCGCGATCCACGGATGGCAGTGAAGGCCGACGCGGGCCTTGATCGATCGAACAGCAGGAAGCTAACCATGTTGGAACGCAACACCACCCTACCCTCGCCCCAGGCCCTGGATGAACACGAAGAACTCGCCTGGTTCGCCCAGCAACAGCAACCCGAGCAGCTGCACCGGCAACTGGGCGCCTGGCGCCTTGGGCCCACGGCCGACCTGTCGCTGCTGGCCCTGGCCGTGCAGGCGGTGGTCGAAGCCACGCCGGGCCTGAATAGCCGCTACCACTTCAGCGACGATGGCGACCTGTACAAGATCCAGGAACCCGGCTGGTACCCGTGCCTGCGTATCGAGCGGAGCACGGCCGAGGGCATGGACGCCCTGCTGCGGACGCGTCAGGCGGCGTCCTGGGATTCCACCACGCAGCCGCCATTCGAGGCCCTGCTGCTGGCCGGCGATCACCAGGCGGCGCTCGGTCTGCTCTGCCATGCGGTGCTGCGTCAGTCGCCGCAAGCCCTGCTCGAACGCATCCGCGCCGCCTATGACGCTCAGGCCGGCGACCAGCCACTGGTGCTCGAACCGTTGTCGCAGGCGCCTTCGACGGACATCGCGCAACGCATCCTCGACGCGTTCCGCCAGGCATTGGCGGAGCCTGGCATGACCCTGGACGATGATTTCTTCGACATGGGCGGCCACTCGCTGCTGGCCACCCGGATCATCGGGCGCTTGCAGGGCGAGCATGGCATCGAACTGCGCTTCAGCGACTTCTTCGCCTCGCCCAGCGCCTCGGCGCTGGCCACACGCGCCAAGCTGAGCCAGGGGCAAGCCAGCCAGGCCAGCGATCAGGCCGTGGATATCCAGCAGGCGCCGATGGCCCTGGCTCAGGCATCGTTGTGGCGTGCCTGTGCGGCCTTCGACTACGGCACTATCTTCAACCTGCCCTTTGCCCTGGACTTCCACGACCCGGTGGACGAGGCGCTGCTGCAGCAGGCCTTCACCGACCTGCTGGAGCGCCATGCCAGCCTGCGCACCACCTACCATGGCGAGGGCGACGACGCCTGCCAGCGCATCGTGCCGCTGGCCGAGCTGGGCCGTTTCAAGTGGTTCTGGAACAGCGCCGAAAGCGCTGGCGCGAGCCTGGCCAGCGAGGCTAAGCACCGCTTCGACCTGGCCCGCGAACTGCCACTCAGGCTACGCATGCTGCGTGACCCGCACAGTGGCCACCAGGTGCTGTCGTTCCTGGTCCACCACATGGCCATCGACGAGTGGTCGCTGAACGTGATCATGGCCGAACTGGTCGAGGCCTACCTGGCCCGCGCCCAGGACCGGGCGCCGCAATGGCCCGCGGCGGCGCGCACCTTCCACGAATTCGCCCTGGCCCAGAGTGCCCAGGGCCCGAACCCGCGCCACCTGGCGTACTGGACCGAGCTGCTGCGCGACGCCACCCGCGGTCTCGCCCTACCCGCCTGCGATGATGCCACGCTGCTGCCCGCCGACCAGGCGACCACGCGTGCGCGCTGGCTGGAGCTGCGCCCCGAACCCGGCATGCTGGAGCAACTGGGCGCCAGTGCCCGGCTGCATCAGTCATCGCTGTTCAGCGTGATCTACACCGCCATCGCCCTGTCGCTGCACAAGCTCGGCAACCTCTCGGACCTGGTGATCGGCACCTCGGCGTCCGGGCGCACCGACCCTGCGTATTTCGACACCGTCGGCTACTTCACCACCATGGTCGCCCACCGCGTGCAGTTCGCCCCCGAACAGTCGCTGGCCGGGTTGCTGGGCGAGGTGACGCGGATGATCAACGACTCGATGGCCTATGCCGACGTGCCCATGGAGACCATCCAGCAGGCGCTGGGCATGACCCCCGCCGAGGGCCTGATGTTCGATGTGTATGTGCAGATCCACGCCAACAACGCCCTCAATGGCGCGTTGCAGGCACCCGATGGCCGGGCTATCCGCTACAAGCAGATCGACCCGGACAAGAGCGAGTCGATGTTCGGCCTGCAGTTCGAGATCATGGAAGATGTGTTCGATGGCCAGCGCTCGCTGCGCCTGGTGATCACCTACCGCAGCGATCGCTACAGCGGTGCTCAGGTCGAGCGCCTGTGCGCGATGATTTCGGCGGCATTTGGGGTGTTGGCCGAGGTGGATGGCGGCCGGCGGGCTTTGGCTGCGGTGGTTTTGTAGTTCAAGGTGGGCGGCGCTTCTGGGGTTGAGCGTCGCCTGCTATGTGTTTGGCGAAAGAGGTTCAGCGCCTTCAAGATCGAGCGCCGCCCGCGCGGCGCTCGATTTCATAGGCGCAACATCCCTCCCGGCGAACACCTCGCAGCCCAAACGCCAATCACCCCTCCGGCAACCCATAGCGCTGGAACGACGAGCGTTGCGGCACCCGGTACTGCGCCCGGCCCAGCAACTGGTTGACGATCACCGCATTGCGCACCGGCCCCAGCCCCAGGTCCGGCGAGCCGACGCCATGCTGGAAGATCTCGGCGTTCTGCACGAACACCCGGCCACTGCCGCCATCGCAACGCTGCGCGGTGAAATCCTCGCCGACGATGCAGTCGCCGTGCGCGTCGGTGGCCAGCACCGAACCCTTGAGCTGCTCGAACCACTGCGGCCAGGCATGGGCATAGCCGGTCGCCGCGACGATCGCGTCGGCTTCCAGCGTTGCCCGTTGCTCCAGCTGGCTGTGCCGGAAGGTCATGCGCAGCCCCGCCGAGCCCAGCTCCTCGACCGTCTCCACGTCACAGCTGGACAACAGCGTCAGCCCAGGTTCGCGCCCGCCGATGGAGCGTTCGTAGATCAGGTCGTAGATCGCGCCGATGGTCGAGAAGCTGATGCCTTTGTACAACAGGCCCTGCTGGGCGACGATCTCCCGACGTTTGTCCCGCGCCAGGGTGTGGAAGTAGTTCATGTACGCCGGCGTGAAACACTCCTGGCCGAGCTTGGAGTATTCCATGGGGTGGAAGCCTCCCGAGCGGGTGATCCAGTGGATCGACGCCCCCGCCTCCACCTGCTCCGGGGTCAGCGCGTTGAACAGCGCCAGCACGCACTCCGCGGCGCTCTGTCCGGAGCCGACCACCACCACGCGCCGGCACTGCTCCAGCTCGCCCTGACGCTTGCCGAACTCCGCCGAGTGCAGCAACGGCGCCTGGGTGCGGGTTTGCGCCCAGGCCGGCAACCACGGCCGGGTACCGAGGCCGATGGCCAGGTCGCGGCTGGTGTAGCGCCGCTCCAGGCCCGACACCGACACGCTGTCGATGACAAAGCGTTCGCTGGCGTTGTCGTAGCGCACGCCCGTGACCTCCTCGCCGAAATGGCAGCCCGGAAGTTGGCCCGCCGCCCAGCGGCAATAGTGGTCGTACTCGCGCCGGGGCACCTGGAAGTGGTCGTAGTAGTAGAACTGGAACAGGCGGTCGTGCTGGTGCAGGTAGTTGAGGTAGCTCAGCGGGTGACATGGGTCGGCCAGGGTCACCAGGTCGGCCAGGAACGGCACCTGCAAGGTGGTGCCGGGCAGCAGCAGGCCCTCGTGCCAGCGGAACTGCGCCTTGCGCTCGAGGAACGCGCAGCTCAGGTGCGGGTGGCGCGACAGTAGCGCGGCCAGGCCCAGGTTGAACGGTCCGATGCCGATGCCGGCGATATCCAGGTGTGCGATGTCCATATGCTCGATGATTTCCCAAGAACGATGATTGGCGCCCCAGGCCAGGCCCAGGGCGATTGATTCAGGCCGGTGGTTTCACACGGGGGCGCTGACGAGCAGGCGCTCGACCTCTTCCACCGTGCGGCACGGCAGCAACTGCGCGGGCGACAGGCGCACCGCGAAGGCTTCGCCCAAGCGTGCCGCCAGCGGCTTGAGGTGCTGCGGCCGCAGGCCCATGGCGAGGAAATCCCTGACCGGCTGTGTGGCGCCGAGCACCTGCTGGTAGATCGCCAGCACCTGGGCATGACGCTGCGGGTCGCTGGGCACAGCCGCCGGTATCGGCGCCTGCTCGGTGTCACCTTCAAGCAAGGCGCGGGCGAGCCTGCGGTCCGGCTTGCCGTTGGCGGTCAACGGCAAGGCGTCGACCTCGACAAACCGTGTGGGCACGTGGGACTGCGGCAGCAGGGCCCGGGCATGTTCGCGCAACGCCACGGCGCCGGGCGGCGCACCATGGCGCCGTACATACAGCGCGCCGATGCAGGCCTCGCCCTGTAGCGTGTCGCCGTAATCCACCACCAGCACCTGCTGCACCGCCGGATGGCGGATCAGCTCGATCTCGATGTCCGGCAGCGACACGCGCACGCCACGCACCTTCACATAGCCATTGACCCGGCTGTCGAACAGCAGCACGCCGTCCTCGCGGTAGCGGCCCCGGTCACCGGTACGGAAGGCACGCACTGGCGCGCCGTGCTCGTCGGGCACATTGACGAAGTCGTTCTGCACCAGTTTGCCGTCCTCCAGGTAGCCCAAGGCCAAGCCCACCCCACTGGTGTGGATACGACCGGCGACGCCCTGCGGGCAATGCGCGCCGTGCTCATCCAGCAGCCAGTAGCGGTTGCCCGGCAGTGGCCGGCCATAGGGCACCCTGGCGCGGTCCTGTTCACCGATTTCGTGCCAGATGCTCCAGATGGTGGTTTCGGTCGGGCCACCCAGGGACACCAGCCGCGCCTCGGGCAGTTGCTCGCGTAGTTCGGCGATCACCGCCGGCTTGATGTAGTCGCCGCCCTGGGCCAGCAGGCGCAGGCTGCGCAGACCATCACCCTGACGGCAGGCCAGGAGCATTTCGAGGATGGCCGGCACCGAGCACCAGAGGCTCACGCCGTGCTGCCTGACCAACTGGTTCCAACGCAGCGCATCCTTTTCCTCGCCGGGCTCGGGCAGCACCAGCGCCGCCCCGGCGCACAGGCTGCCGAACACGTCGAACAGCGACATGTCGTGGTGCAGCGGGGTCACCGAGATGAACACATCGTCGCGGCTGACCTGCCACTGCGCCAAGGTGCTGCCGATGACGTTGGCGGTGGCGCGGTTGTTCAGCACCACGCACTTGGGCTTGCCGGTGGTGCCGGAGGTGTACAGGTAGTAGGCCGGCGCGGTACTCGCCGACAAGGCCGCCAGACCCGTCAGGTCCAGGGTTGCCGGAGGGCTGGCCAGCAGTGGCGCGACGGCGTCGACCACCAGTGCCGGCTGGCAGTTGTCCAGCAGATAGCGCAGGCGCTCCTCGGGCGCCGCCGCGTCGATCGGTACCCAGACCAGCCCGCTCAGGGCGCAGGCCAGGGCCGTCATGGTGTGCTCAGGACCGCGTGGCAGGCAAATGGCGACCACCTGACCGGGGCGCAGCCCGCGGGCCTGGAATGCCCCGGCAATGCGCTTCACACCCTCCCCCAGTTCGGCATAGCTGATGCGCCACTCGCCATGCAGCAAGGCGATGCGTCCATTGTCCGGGCCGAACAGGTTGTGGGCGATGCGCCCAAGGAAATCGACCGGCTCGGCCTGCGCCTCGCTGCTGTTCAGGCGGTAATGGCCAAGGTCGATGAACTGCCGTGCGTGGACTTCGAATGCAGCCTGCCCGGCCAATTGCGCCACCGCCTGGTTCAAGGCCGCGAGCAACTGCCCGACCCAGCAGCCATCGACTGCTTCGCGGGCATAGTCGATCTCGAACGCCAACCCGCCCTCGGCGGTGTTGCAGAAACGGATGTCCATGGCCACCTGCGGCGTCTGGGTCAGGCCCGCGCTCAGGGACATCGGGCCATCGACCGCGCCCACCGGCCAGGACAGGCCGTTGGTCAGCACCACCGGTAGCGCCGGGCCCGGGCCGTTGCTGTCGTACAGCAGGCGGGCCAGGTCCACGCCGGAGAACGCCAGATGCTGCAAGCCCTCCAGCACATCGGCCTGCAGGCGCTTGGCGCGCTCGGCCAGGCTGGGCAGGCCGCGCTGCCAATCGACAGCGATGAAGCTGGAGCGGTTGGCAAATGCGCCGTCCTGCGGCGGCGCCACCGGCACCGCCACGCACAGGCTGCCTTCGTCGAGCCAGTGGCCGAGCACTTCCAGCACCACGGCCATGATCGTCGAGTTCTTGAACAGCCCCTCACGCGCACCGGCGCGGCTCAATGCCTTGAACGCTTGGGCGGAGATTACCTGACGCTGGCGGGCGTATCGGGCCACGCCGACCTTGTCCAAGGCTTGGCGCCACGGCAGCCTTGGTGCGCCGTCGACCTCGGCCAGCTTTGCCTTCCAATACTCGGCATCCGCCTTGCGCACCTCGCTCTGGTCGATGACAGCTGTCGTCGGCTCGCTGGCCGTCAGCGGCTGGCAGTGACCGTCGAACAACTCGACCATCAAGGTAGCGATGGAGCGTCCATCGAGAATCAGCGCATCGAAGCGCACGAACACCACCAGCTCGCCTTGTGGCAACTGGAAGGCGGTCACATTCCAGGGCGGCCCGGCCAGGTCGAACAGCGCATGGGCATAGTCCTCGCGACGGACCTCAAGCTGCGCCTGGGCCTGCTCGGCCGTCAACCCGTGCAGGTCGATCACCTCCAGGTTGACCTGCACCTGGGCGCTTATCGACTGGGTCAATGCCTGGGCATCGATACGGGTGCGCAGGCTGTCGTGGCGGCGCACCATGTCCGTGAGGCGGCTGCGCAGCAGCGCCAGGTCCAGGCGCCCGCGATACTCGCGGAACTCCTGCATGGCCACGCCGCCCAGCGGCAGATGCTCGCCACGCCCCAGCAGGTAAGCCTGTTGCAGAGCGTTCAGTGGTCGATCCCGGCTCGCCGCGATCGCCAATGGCTGGTGCAGCGCGCCCGTGTCGGCAGCCACCGCCCCAGCCAGGGCGATGAAGCGCTCGAACAGTGCCTGGACCCAATCAGCGGGCAATGCGTCCAGGCGCACGTCCCAATTGATCAGCAGGCCACCGTCGGCCCGCGCCACCTGTGCGTCCAGGGCCACCTGCGGGCCCTGGGAGATCACCCAGTCCATCGGCCCGAACACCCGGCTCACCCGCTCGGAGAACAGCTCGCCGCCAGGCAGGTCCAGCCCTGCGGTGAACACCACTGGTGCCAGTTGCGGCGTACCGTGATGGCGCGACAGGTCGCGCATCAGGTCCACGCCCGGATAGGCGCTGTGCGCCAGACGCTCCAGCAGTTGCCGATGCAGATCCCGACACAGCGTGGCAAGGCTGGCGACTCCGCTGAAGTCGACATCCACCAGCACCAGGTTGGCGAACTCGCCAACGATGCGCTGCACAGGCTCCAGCAGCGGTTCGCGCCAGAACACTGGGACGTTCAGGCGCAAGCGCCGATCGCCGGTGTGCTCACCCAGGGCGGTGGCGAACAGCCCGAGCATCAACGCCGACGAGGTGATCCGCTGTGCGCGCGCCGCGTGCTGCAAGGCACGATACTGCGCAGGTTCAAGGCGAGCGGCAAAGCGCTCGCTGCGTGCCGGCCCCGCAGGGAGCAAGGGCAACGAGGGCGCCGGGGCGATCTGCGCCAGACGCGCTCGCCACCAGGCGCGGTCGCGGCTGCGGGCGGCACGCAGGTCGGCATCGGCACGCACCTGGTCCAGCCAGTCGAAGTAGCTCGGCGTGCTCGGCAGAACGCTTCCAGGCGACTCGTACAGCCGGGCCAGGTCTTCCATCAGCACCCGGAAGCTCGACGGGTCCACCGCGATCATGTCGGTGTCCACATGTAACCGGCAGGCATTGCCCGGCAGCAGGCTCAGGCCGAAGCGCGCACCCTGGCCAGCACCCAGGTCCAGGCGCTGGTGGCTCCACTGGCGACGTTTCTCCAGCAGGCGCCGCTCCACGGCTGGACCATCCAGATCGCTGAAATCCTCCAGCTCCAGTTGGGCGCGCTGTGCTACGTCGATGGTCTGCAGCCCCTGCCCGTCGATGCGCAGGCTCAGCATCGGATGCGCCCGGTACAGCTCCTCAAGTGCGCCGGCAAGGCGCGCCACATCGATGGCCCGGCCATCGAACTCGGCGTACAGGTGCGCGCTGACGCCACCCAGTGCCGCATGTGCATCCCGCCCGATCCAACAGGCGGCCTGCATCGAAGTTAACTCTCTCATCGCTTACCCGCGTAGTTGACAAATCCATGTGTTTCGCGTCCTCATATTTACTAACGAGAATGATTATATTTCAAGGTTTTCTTTCTCACCCATCGCCAAGGAGGCAACCCATGAAGACAGGCACCCTGCGTTTGCAAGACAGGGACACCATGCCGCTCAACCAAGAGGATTCGAGCTTTTCATTCACATCCGGCGAGCGCGAGCTGAGCGTCAGCGGCCTGCGCGAACGCATCGACACCCCGGCTCACGGCAGCCATTTGGCCGGTGGCGCACTGCGGCGCAGCATCGACCAGGCCTTCGAACGCGCCCGTCAGGCCGGGCAGGAAAATCCCATCGTGGTCGGCGCGATCCCCTTCGACACCACCCAGGCTTCCAGCCTGTACGTTCCCGAGGCCTATACCTGGCAGGCGCGCACCGCGGCTCCTGTACAGCCCGGCTCGCTGCCTGCTCTGCTCAGCCAGGCCAACATCCCCGACGAACACGGTTTCAAGCGCGCCGTGCGCCACGCCATCGTCAACTTCCAGCACAGCGATGTGCGCAAGGCCGTGCTCTCGGTACAGCGCGAACTGCACTTTGCCGCGCCCGTGGACACAGCCCAGATGCAGGCCAACCTCAAGGCACTGAACCGCGAGGGCTACCACTTCCGCGTGCCCCTGGCCGATGGCTCCACCCTGCTGGGGGTGAGCCCGGAACTGCTGGTGCACAAGCAAGGCAGCGCCTTCGTCAGCAACCCGCTGGCCGGCTCCGTGCGACGCATGGCCGACCCCGAGGCCGACCGCGCCAATGCGCAATGGCTGGCGGCGTCGGAGAAGGACCACTACGAGCACCGCCTGGTCACCGAGGACATCGCCCAGCGCGTCGGCGAGCTGTGCAGCCGCCTGCAGGTCCCCGAGCAGCCCTCGCTGATCAGCACTGCGGCGCTGTGGCACCTGTCCACGCGTATCGAGGGTGAACTGGCCTCGGCCGATATCGACGCCCTGCAACTGGCCTGCCGCCTGCACCCGACCCCCGCCGTCTGCGGTTACCCCACCGAGCGCGCCCGCCAGCTGATCCGCTTCGTCGAGCCCTTCGAGCGTGGCCTGTTCACCGGCATGGTCGGTTGGTGCGACGCCCAGGGCAATGGTGAGTGGGTGGTGACCATCCGCTGCGGCACCTTCAGCGGCCAGCGCGTGCGCCTGTTCGCCGGCGCCGGCATCGTCGAGGCCTCCAGCCCCGACAGCGAATGGAACGAAGTGCAGACCAAGCTCGGCACCATGCTGCGTGCATGCGGCCTGGACCATTGACCTCAAACCGCCTTTCCGAGATGCCCATGACCATCGAATTCACTCCCTGGCCCACAGACCGGGCGCAACGCTATCGCGCCGCCGGCCTCTGGAACGACCAGCCACTCAGCCAGTTGCTGATCGCCCGCGCCGCCGTGCAGCCGCAAGCCCCGGCGATCCTCTGCGGCGAACGCCGCATCAGCTATGGCGAACTGGACCGCCGCGCCTCCAACCTGGCGTCGCGCCTGGCCGCCCACGGCCTTGGCCAGGGCGACACGGCACTGGTGCAGTTGCCCAACGTCGCCGAGTTCTACATCGTGCTGTTCGCCCTGCTCAAGGCCGGCATTGCTCCGGTCAACGCGCTGTATAGCCACCGCCAGCACGAGCTGGGCGCTTTCGCCCGGCAGATCCAGCCGGCCCTGCTGATCGCCTCGGCAGAGCATGAAGTATTCCGCAACGAAGCGTTCCTCGACGACCTGGCCAAGGAAGGCCTGCGTCCGAAGCTGACGCTGATGCTCGATGCCCTCGACGACTGGAGCGCCAGCGCCGATGTGCGCGGCACCCACTACGCCCCCAGCCCAGCCGGCGAAGTGGCGCTGTTCCAGCTGTCCGGTGGCAGCACCGGTACTCCCAAGCTGATTCCGCGCACCCACAACGACTACGCCTACAGCGTGCGGGCCAGCGCGCAGATCTGTGCCCTCGACAGCGCCACGCGCTTCCTCTGCGCGCTGCCGGCGGCGCACAACTACACCCTCAGTTCCCCCGGTGGCCTGGGCGTGCTGCACGCTGGCGGCTGCATCGTCATGGCGGCCAACCCGGAGCCGTTGCACTGCTTCGCCCTGATCGAGCGCCACGCCGTGACCATGGCCGCCCTGGTGCCCAGCGCCGTGGCCCTGTGGCTGCAGGCCGCCCCCGGGCACGCCGCCAAGCTGCGCAGCCTGCGCCTGCTGCAGGTCGGCGGCGCCAGTTTCGCCGAGGCCTTGGCGCGCCAGGTTCCCGAGGTGCTGGGCTGCAAGCTGCAGCAGGTATTCGGCATGGCCGAGGGCCTGGTCAACTACACCCGCCTGGACGACAGCGACGAGCAGGTGTTCACCACCCAGGGCCGGCCGATCAGCGAACTGGACGAGGTGCACATCCTCGACGAGCAGGGCCAACCGGTCGCCGACGGCGAGCCGGGCATGCTCGCCACCCGCGGCCCCTATACCTTCTGCGGCTACTACAAGAGCCCCGAACACAACGTCCAGGTGTTCGACCAGGACGGTTTCTACCACTCCGGCGACATCGTCCAGCGCAGCGCCGACGGCAACCTGCGGGTCGTCGGGCGGGTCAAGGACCAGATCAACCGCGGCGGCGAGAAGGTCGCCTCGGAGGAGATCGAGAACCTGATCGTCATGCACCCCGACGTGACCCACGCCGCCCTGGTGGCGCTGCCCGACGAACTGCTTGGCGAGAAGAGCTGCGCGTTCATCGTCTCGCGCAACCCGCAACTCAAGCCGATCGCCCTGCGCCGCCACCTGATGGGCCTGGGCATCGCCGAATACAAGCTCCCGGACCGCATCCGGCTGATCGATGCCATGCCGCTGACCGCGGTGGGCAAGATCGACAAGAAGCAACTGCGCGCGCTGCTCGCCGTCGCCCCGACCGCCTGACCGTCCAAGGATCCGACATGACCATTCCAACCATCCACGACTACCCCATGCCGCAACCGGCCAGCTACCCGGCCAACAAGACCACCTGGCAACCCGATCCGGCCCGCGCCGTGCTGCTGATCCACGACATGCAGCGCTACTTCCTGCGCTTCTATCAGCCGGACGGTGCCCTGCTCACCGCGCTGGTGGACAACCTGTCGCGGCTGATCCAGTGGGCTCGCGCGCAGGGCATCCCGGTGGTCTACACCGCCCAGCCCCATGAACAGCCGCCGGAAGACCGCGCCCTGCTCAACGCCATGTGGGGCCCGGGCCTGCCGGCAGCGAGCCCCGAGCAGCAACCGATCATCGACGCGCTTTCGCCACAGCCGGGCGATACCGTGCTGACCAAATGGCGCTACAGCGCTTTCCAACGCTCCGACCTGCTCGAACGCATGCGTGGCTGGCAGCGTGACCAACTGCTGATCGGCGGCGTGTACGCCCATATCGGCTGCATGATCACCGCCGCCGATGCCTTCATGAACGATATCCAGGCCTTCCTGGTGGGCGACGCGGTGGCCGACTTCTCCGAGGAAGAGCACCGCCTGGCCCTGAAGTACGTGGCCACCCGCTGTGGCCATGTCACCGACACCGCCACCCTGCTGACCCAGCCGGCGGGCGTGACCACCCGCGACTGGCTGCACGGCCGGGTGCGCCAGATGATCGAGGACGACAGCGAGCTCGATCCCCAGGAAAGCCTGATCTTCTACGGCCTGGACTCGCTGCAGGTGATGAAGCTGGCGGCCGAGCTCAAGCAGCGCGGCATCGCCGTCAGCTTCGAGGAGCTGGCCAACGCGCCGACCCTGGACGGCTGGTGGTCGCTGGTACAAGCGCGGGGGGCTGCCTGATGGCCATGGCCCGCTTCACTGGACGGCGCGTGCTGGTCACCGGCGCCGCCAGCGGCATCGGCCGCTGCGTGGCGCAGCGCTTTGTCGAGGAAGGCGCCGAGGTCATCGGCCTGGATTGCGAGGAGGCCGACGTGCCGTTCCCGCTGCTGCATGTCGACCTGACCGATCCGGCCGACGTGCAACGAGTCTGCGACCGGCTCAAGGAACAGGCGCAGTATCTCGATGTGCTGGTCAACGTCGCCGGCGTACTGCGGCTCGGGCTCAGCGACGAGGTGTCCTGCGAGGACTGGCAGCGTTGCCTCGACGTCAACGCCAGCGCGCCGTTCTACCTGATGCGCCAATGGACCCCGGTGTTCCGCCGCCAGCGCCGCGGCGCCATCGTCAACGTCGCCTCCAACGCCGCCCATGTGCCGCGCCTGAACATGGCCGCCTACTGCGCCTCCAAGGCCGCGCTGGTCAGCCTCAGCCACTGCGTGGGCCTGGAGCTTGCGCCCTACGGCGTGCGCTGCAACGTGGTCTCGCCAGGCTCGACACGCACGCCGATGCTGGCCGGCATGCTGGGCGATCCGGCGGCAGAACGGCAGCTGATCGACGGCCTGCCACAGCAGTTCAAGCTCGGCGTGCCCCTGGGCAAGATCGCCACGCCCGACGACATCGCCCATGTGGTGCTGTTCCTCGCCTCCGAGCAGGCCGGCCACGTGACCCTGCAGGACATCGTGGTCGACGGCGGCGCCACCCTGGCCGCCTGAGCCCGACACGGCCACCGACAAGGACTTTCACCCGCAACGCGCCCGGCCCAGGTCGGCCGGGCGCGCTCCATGGAGCTGGACATGACATTCTCACCTGCCGACCACGCACGTCTCGAGGGGTTCTGGCGCTACTGCCTCACCCACCAGTACTTCAATGTCGGCTACCCCGAATCCGCCGATTTCGACTACAGCCTGCTGCACCGTTTCATGCGCTTCTCCATCAACAACTGCGGCGACTGGAACGAGTACAGCAACTACCTGCTCAACTCCTTCGATTTCGAGCGCGAGGTCATGCGCTTCTTCGCCGAACTGTTCCACATCCCCTTCGAGGACAGCTGGGGCTATGTCACCAATGGCGGCACCGAAGGCAACATGTTCGGCTGCTACCTGGCCCGCGAGCTATTCCCCGACGCCACGCTCTACTACTCCCAGGACACCCACTACTCGGTGGCCAAGATCGTCCGCCTGCTGCGTATCAAAGCCCAGGTGGTGGCGTCCCAGGCCAGTGGCGAGATGGACTATGACGACCTGGTCGCACGGATCGCGGCCGACGGCGAGCGCCACCCGATCATCTTCGCCAACATCGGCACCACCTTGCGCGGCGCCACCGACAATATCGCCGTCATCCAGCAGCGCCTGGCCCAGGCCGGCATCCGCCGGGAGGACTACTACCTGCACGCCGACGCGGCCCTGAGCGGCATGATCCTGCCCTTCGTCGACGCCCCCGAGCCTTACTCGTTCGCCGACGGCATCGACTCGATCTGCGTCTCGGGGCACAAGATGATCGGCTCGCCGATGCCCTGCGGCATCGTCGTGGCCCGGCGCGCCAACGTCGAGCGCATCTCGGTGGAGGTCGACTACATCAGCGCCCGCGACCAGACCATCAGCGGCTCGCGCAACGGCCATACGCCGCTGATGATGTGGGCCGCCCTGCGCAGCCGCTCCATGGACGACTGGCGTGAACGTATCCAGCGCTGCCTGGACCTGGCCCAGCATGCGGTGGACCGGCTGCGGGCGGCGGGGATCGACGCCTGGCGCAACCCCAATTCGATCACCGTGGTGTTCCCTTGCCCCTCGGCCAGCGTGTGGAAGCGTCATTGCCTGGCCACTTCGGGCGACACCGCGCACCTGATCACCACAGCCCACCACCGGGACAGCACGCAGATCGATGCCTTGGTCGACGAGGTGATCGTCGATCTCAAGGCCCGTGGCAAGCCACCAGCCAGGCAACCGTTGCAAGGCGCCTTGGTCGACGGGCTGGCCACTCGCACCCAGGTCTACAGCACTGCCAGCCAGCCTCTGCGGGTGCCTGCGCCGGGCCTGGGAAAAGCCGAACCGCAACGCATCATCGCCCATCCCAAGGGCAGCGATAGCTGAACGCCGAGTCGTCATTACGGGCGTTTGCATGTAAGCCTGTGCCTACAACGCGCGCCCCTGGAAGCTGGCGTGCCGAAAAACCGGGGGCGGGCTGATCCGCCCCTTGGCCTACCCACACGGGCCGCCGCACAGGCGACCCTCGGTGCGCGTTTGACAGCCCATGGCGTGGCTCTATAGTCCGTTTCCTGGCAACGGGAAGGATTTCTGTTTGCCTCGGACAAGAACCCCGCCATGTACAGGAGTTGCGTAATGGCCATGCTCACGGATGACGCTCCGTTCAAACCCGCCCTGCCTTGCCTTTTGCTCGCCCCCGCCTGCTTCGCCGTCAACCGACGACATCCTCGCCACTGACCGCAGCGCCAAAACCGACACGTGCCCGTGACCTGCCCTGGGCGGTCACTGCCTTCGTTCGCCTTCAATAAAGACAAAAGGTGCGTCATGACTGCGACCCGTTCGCCGCAAACGGCCGTTGCGCCGTTGCCGGAAACCGAAACACTGCGCTATCGCCCAGCCAACCCCACAGATATCGAAGCCCTCGCCGCGCTGTTCCAGCAGGTCTATGGGCAGACCACCCACCCCTGCCAGAGCGCGTCCTACATCCGCCACTCGATGAGCAGCGGGCAACAGCAGTGGTTCGTCGCCGAGGCCGAGGGCAACCTGGCCGGTTGCTGCTGCATCGCCCGCCGCCCGTGGAACCAGTCGTGGGAGGTGTGCCACGGCGTGATCCATCCTGACGCGCGCAGGACCGGCGCCATCTCCAGCCTGGTCCGCCTCGGTTTCGAGACGCACCGACCAGCGCCCATGGAGCTGGGCTTCTACATTACCCGCAACATCGCCAGCCACGGCGTCATGAAGAAGATCCGCCCCGCCGTGCTGGTGGGCCATGACGGCGGCCCGGACAAGGTCGATGGCCTGCGCGAGTATCACCTGACCGCCATCCACCCCGTACCCCAGGCCGGCTTCGCGCACGTCGCCCCCTGGTACGTGACCACCCGCGCCGCCGACTATATCCGCAGGCTGCTCTACCCCGCCCTGCAGCTTGCCGTTGCCCCCGGCAGCTACCCGGACACCTACCTCAGCGGCCCGACCGGCGCCGAACGCCATGGCCAGCTCAGCTACAGCCACGACCCGCAGGCCGCCGCGCTGATGCTGTCGGGCCAATGCGGCCACTATGCCTCGACCCATGCCGTGCTGACCGAGCTGGGCGCGCTGCTGCGTCAGTATTCCCAGGCCGAGTACGTCGGCCTGGTGATCCTGGCCGACAAGCTGGAGCTGCTGGCCAGCCTGCGCCGCCTGGGCTTTGCGATCACCGCCTACCTGCCGGCCTGGCACCTGGAGAACGGCAGCCGCTACGACTGCATCCAGCTGGTGTTCCAGGACTTCGCCGTGGCGCCGCGCAGCCACGGTTTCGATGATGACATCGCCCGCTTCGACCTGGCCTACGCGCACCTGGCCAACAACCTCTGCAGCCTTCCCGCGGCCCCGGCTTCCCGGGCCGCCAGCTAACCGATCGGAGTTTCAGCAAGTGACCAAGGACCAATGGCTTAGTGTAAGAAAACAGATCCCCGACGGCGCCCGGGAACCCTGGACCGTGATGTTGTGGGTCGCCGACCTGCTGCTGCTGGCGGTGGCCTGGAACCTCTGGCTCGCCGACTCCACCGCCCTGCAGTTGCTGGGCCTGGCGCTGGCCGGTCTGGCCACCGTGCAGCTCTACCTGATCATGCACGAGGCAACCCACGGCGCCGCCTCGGCCAACCGCCGGTTCAACGATTTCATCGGCCACTGCAACGGCTGGCTGATCGCCCTGCCGTTCCTGGTCCGCCGGCGCTTCCACATGGCCCACCACACCTGGACCGCGCACCCGCTGAACGATCCGGAGAACCGCGGCATGATCGAGCGTTTCTCGGTGATGACCAAGAAGCAGGAGCGCACCCTGGAGTTCGTCTGGAAGCACTGGATCCCGATGATCGCCGCCAACCACTTCCTGCTCAACTGGCGCGCGCCATTCATCGCCAAGGCCAAGGGCGACAGCTCGCCGCGGATCCTCAAGGAGATCCGCTTCGCCCACCTGTACCTGACCGGCTACCTGGCGGCGGCCGTGCTGGCCTGGAGCCTGGGGCACCTGCTGGACCTGGTGCTGTTCTACCTGATCACCTGGGTGTTCCTGTTCTTCATGGTCGAGTTGCTCAACCTGCCGCACCACGCCGAGGCCCCGCTGCTCGCCCGCGATGCCGATCGCCTGCAGTTCTGGGAGCAGGACGGCGTGTCCCACGACTGCAAGAGCCTGCCGCTGTGGTCGCGTTTCGTGATCCTCAACTTCAACCTGCACATCGTCCACCATGCCTTCCCCTCGGTGCCCTGGTACCGCCTGGCCAAGGTGCAGAAGCTGCTGGGCGAGCATGAGCTCGGCCATGCGCCGTCGCAGACGCATGAATGGGAGTTCGCGGTGAAGAACCGACGCCGGCCGTTGTTGCAGCTGATGGGGCATTTCTTCGATCAGCGGGGTTGAGCTGCCCCCTCTGAAGTAGCACGGGGCTGCGTGGGAGCGGGCTTGCCCGCGATGGCGCTAAAGCTATCGCGGGGCAAGCCCGCTCCCACAGGTGCCATGCTCAGTTGGAAAAATGCCGGTTCGGCACATACCGCAACCCCAGGTTCTCCCGCAACGTACGCCCCTCATACTCGCGCCGGAACAACCCCACCCGCTGCAACTCCGGCACCACCTGGCCGACAAAATCATCCAGCCCGCCCGGCAGATGGGTGAACAGCAGGTTGAAGCCATCCGCCGCCCCTTCCTCGAACCAACAGGCCATCTCCTCGACGATCTGCCCGGGTGTGCCCACCAGCAGCCGGTGTCCGCCGGCACCGAGACGGGCCAGCAATTGCCTGGCGGTGGGCCGTTCGCGGCGGATCAGGTCCACCACCAGCTGCTGGCGGCTCTTGTGCCGTTCGGTCAGTGGCAGCGGGGCCGGCAGCACAACCGGGGCATCGGGTGGCAGCCGCTCCAGGTCGATGCCGATATCCAGCAGGAACGACAGTGCCTTGAGCGCCGCCTCCGGATCCACCAGCGCCTGCAGTTGCTCGTGCTTCTCCTGCGCTTCGCTGGCCGTGCGCCCCACCACGGGCGCCAGGCCCGGCAACACCACCAATGATTGCGGCGGCCGACCGGCCAGGGCCAGGCGCTGGTGGATGTCCGCATAGAATGCCCGGCCTTCGGTCAAGGTCTGCTGGGCGGTGAACACCAGCTCGGCGCTGCGCGCCGCCAACGCTCTTCCGGCTTCAGAGGAGCCGGCCTGGGCGATCACCGGCCAACCCTGCAACGGCCGTGGCGCATTCAACGGGCCACGCACGCGAAAATGCTCGCCCTGGTGGTCGAGCACCCGCATCCGCGCGGGCTCCAGCCAGGTGCCGGAGGCCTTGTCCAGCGGGAAGGCATCGTCCGCCCAGCTGTCCCAAAGCCCGGTGACCACGTCGAAGAATTCCCCAGCACGGGCATAGCGATCGGCATGGGACACGTGCGCCGCGTGGTTGAAGTTCTCGCCGCCGATCAATCCGGTGACCAGGTTCCAGCCGGCACGACCAGCGGACAGGTGATCGAGGGACGCGAAGGTGCGAGCAATGTTGTACGGTTCGTTGAAGCTGGTGTTGGCAGTGGCGATCAAGCCAAGGTGGCGGGTCACCACCGCCAGTGCCGGCAGCAGGGTCAGCGGGTCCCAGCGCAGGCTGTAGGCGCTGCTGCGCAGCACCCGTGGATCCAGCTCGCCGACGGCGACGTTATCGTTGAGGAACAGCGCGTCGAAACAGCCGCGCTCGAGGGTCTGGGCGTACTGTCGATAGCGCTCGAAGTTGATCGAGGCATCGGCGTCGGCCTGCGGGTGTCGCCAACTGCCGGCGTGGGCGCCGGCGCCGGAGAGAAAAGCCCCCAGTCGCAGGCGGCCGTCACGCCTTGCCATGGCTGGGCTCCTGGGCAGGCACCGGCGCTTTTGTCGTGCGCAGCAGCAGGGTCACCGCGCCCCAGACCAGCAACAGACTGACGGCGAGGAACACCATCAACGCCTGGTAGCCGTCGAGAAACGCGGCATGCACCCAGCCCTGCAGGACGTCGCCGCCCTGCCCCAGGTGCTCGCCCAGCAGGGCCGCGCCCTGCTCCGGCGCCGCCGCCGCCCTGGCCAGCCAAGCGGTCTGCGCAGATACGCCCGTGGCGCCGGACAAGGTATCGGCCGCCACCGCCCGGTACAGCCCCACCCCGACCGCCAGGCCGAGCCCACCGCCGACATTGTGCAGGGTCATCAGCGAGCCCATGGCCACCGAACTCACCTGCTGCGGCACCGAGGAGATCCCCAGCACCGTCGAAGGCCCGAGGATGCACGCCCAGCCCAGCCCCATCAGCGCGAAGGCGCCGAGCAGGTGCAGCAACGAAGTCTGCTCGCCGAATGCCGCCTGCAGCACGGCGGACAGCACAAACAGCAGCAACCCCGCCTGCACCAGCAATGCCGGGCCCTTGCGGTCCACCAGGCGGCCCACCCACGGCGACAGCAACGCCACGCCGAGGGTGGTCGGCAGCAACAGTAGGCCGCTGGCCTGCACGCTCTCACCACGGATCAACGCCAGGTACAACGGCATCACGAAAAATGCCACGCAATAGAACACCGCCAGGCCGAAGCTGGCGGTGACCGCCGCGACGAAACGGCGGTTGGCGAACAGGCGCAGGTCGATGATCGGCGCCTCGACCCGCAACTCGACCGCGACGAAGGCCAGCAGGGCAAGCAGCGCCACCCCCAGCAGGCCCAGGGTATTGGCCGAGGTCCAGCCCCAGTCGGCGCCCTGGACGATGGCCAGCACCAGGCTCGGCAAACCCAGCAGCAGCAACGCCGCCCCCAGCCAGTCGAGCCGCGCGCCGTCCTCGCCGGCCCGCGACTCGTCCGCCGCCACGGCGATGATCGCCAGGCTGAGCAACACGAACGGCACGTTGACCAGAAAGATCCACTGCCAGCCGAAGGCGCTGGTAATCAGCCCGCCCAACACCGGCCCCGCCGCGAGGCCGATGCCATTGACGCCAAACAGCACGCCGAATGCCTTGCCTTGTTCCTCGCTGGCGAAGGTGGCCGCGACGATCGCCCCCGACGCGGTGTACAACACCGCGCAGGCCAGGCCCTGGGCGATCCGCGCGGCCACCAGCGTATCGATGGTGGTGGCCAGCCCTGCCGCCAGCGAGGCCAGCCCGAAGACCGTGAGCCCCAGGTTGAGCACCCGCCGGCGGCCTTTCAGGTCGGCCAGCCTGCCCACCAGCACCATGCTGCTGGACAACGCCAGGATGAAGCCGTTGATCACCCATTGCAGGCTGCCCACCGAGGCGCCGAGGTCGGCCTGCAACGCCGGCAGCGCGGTGTTGACGATGGTGAAGTCGACGCAGCCGAGAAAACTGGCGATGCTCACACCGAGCAAAGCCCACCATTTGCGTTGCTGTTGCGCAAAAACGCCCATGGAAACTCCTGTTCCGGATTTCAGTGTGAAGGCCATCGTCCGTGTGGCGTGGGGCCTGCGTGGCTTAAGGTCAGATGGCGATGGCGCTGGCGGCCCAGGCCGGATGCACCACCCCTGGCAGGGTGAAGGGAATCGGGATGCCGCGTTTCTTGAACTTCAATGGCAGCCAGTGCACGCGATCTGGCGCGTGAGGCTCGACCAGCAGGCGCCGGGCGGTCGCCATGGCGTCGGTCATCTGCTGCGGGTAGATCACGTAGTCGAACCCCTGCTCGGCCCACTGCGGCAGGATGATCGGCACCTCCTCGAGGATGTACTCGCGGCACTGAGCGGCGGCGCGCTCCAGGTCCGCCTCGGGGTCACGCAAGCGCAGACGCTCGATGAACACGCCGATGGTCGCTTCGATGGCGCCGCGCAGGTCCTCGCTTTCACGATAAAGCTGGTTCACCTGCTGGCGCAGCTCGGCGTAACGGTCCGAGGCCAGCTCCTGGTTCCAGCGGCTGATGCTTACCGGCGCCTCCAATCCGGCCAGGTACTTGCGGTTGCGCGCCAGCCACGCGTCACCATCGCGAATCGACGCCGACAGCGCCTCGCCCGGCGACTTGCCGTGCTTGTTGTGGCGCTGCAAGGTGTCGGCCACCACCACCTTCACCTGGCTGAAGCCGGATTTGTTGATCAGGTGCACGGTGGAGCTGAGTTTCTGCTCCTCGTGGTATTCCTGGCCCACGCTGACTGCCAGCACGCAGCGCTTGCCGGTGAAGTCCAGCGCTTCGCCGCCCTTGTTGAAATAGGCTTTGAGGTTGATCGCTTCCACATTGCTCATGTTGCTTAGCTCCAGTAGGCCAAAGGCTGGTCGTCGCCGAAATAACCGATGAATACGCCGAGGGTGACCCGGGTGCTGGTGGCCGAGGGGCGCACCGCGTGGATCAACCGCGGGTTGAGAAAGATCAGGTCGCCCGCCTCGGGCTTGACCACCAGGTCCGGCGGCGGCAGCAGGTGGCGCTCGATACCGTAGGCGCGCTGGCCGCGCAGGCGTTCGTACTCGGCCTCGTCGGGGTGCAGGTTCCAGATCTCCAGCTCGCCGCCGTCCTCGGGGATCTGCAGGTAGATGTTGGTCGACAGCTGGGTGAGCAGCCGCGGCTGGTGGTCGGCCGGGGCATTGCGGGCCAGGTCATCGGTATGCGGCGTGAGGTCGACGTTGTTGCCCTGGAAGCGGGCGATGCCGACGAAGCACTTGCGCCCGTTCACATCCAGCAGCCGCGCCCCTTTGGGCCAGACCTCGTCGAGCAGCAGGCGCAAATGGTCGATGGGCGATGCCAGCGGGCCGAAGGCGCTGCGGATCTTGCGAATATTGGCGATGGCCTGGCCGTGGTACTCGGCGCGGCTGGCCTCGTCCCTGATCTCGATGTAGGCCTTGCCCAGGCGCACGAACTCGGTCTGCTCGCTGAAGGCACCACGCAGTTCGTGATGACTCAGGCGCTCCAGGGCCAGGGCCACCGTATCGGCGGGTGCGAAGCCTTTGATCAGGATGCCCAGTGTGCGGGCGTGAATCACATCGTCTAACTGTGCGGCGGTCAATTCCTCGACCGTGGTAATCGTCAGCATGAACACTCCCTCGCGTATTCCTGAACGGTTTGACTGCACCTGTGAATGGCGGCTAACCGGCGACTTCCGATGGTCGCCAGGCCATCTTCAACAAGCGGCAAGCACTTGTGAAATATCGTTTTTCTCTAGCCTCAAAACTTTTTTCAAAATATTACTGAACAACTTCAGCCATTATCAGCAATGCGCATGAACATTATAAAAATTACAACTCAAGTTACGCGTCGCGGATAACTTTCATTGAACTTCCGGTACTTCATTGAACTGCTTGTCCAGCTGTTGTTCGGCAACGAAGCCCGGGCCGATCACCCCCTCGTCCTGGTACAGCCGAGCGGTGTCGGCCAAGTCCCTGACCAGCGCGTCGTCCACCGCAACTTGGCGTGGCTGTGAAAAGCGGTTCGAGCGTAGGTGCACCTCCAGCGGCAGCCCGCTCTGGCGGGCCTGGACCGCCGAAAACTGCTCGACATGGGCGTTGGCCCAGTCCCAGGCGCGGCCAACCCGGCGCAGGAAATCCCGCAGTTGCGCCGGCTTGTCGCGGATCGCCGCAGGGTTGGCCACCAGCAGCATGTTGCCGGCGAACAGGCCTTCGCCACTGACCAGCACCCGCGTGCCGCCTTCGAGCTGGAGCATGCTGGTGTACGGGTCCCAGGTGGCCCAGGCGTCAGCGCCGCCGTTGGCCAGCAGGCTGCGCGACTCGCCTGGTTGGAGAAACACGAACGTGGCGTCGCGGCCGCTGTGGCCAGTGGCGCGCAATGCTGCCAGCGCCAGGTAATGGCCGATGGAGCCACGGGTGGTGGTGATGCGCCGGCCCACCAGCGACGCCGCGTCGCTCAGCGGCGACGCTTCGGGCACGACGATCGCCACCGCCGTGGGCGTCACCTGCAGGCGCACCACCCCGACGGTCTTGAGCCCGGCGCCGGCCGCGGTGGCGAACACGAACGGCGCGGTGCCCAGGGTGCCGATATCCACCGCGCCGGCCGCCAGGGCCTCGGCGGTGGGTGCGGCGGCGCCGAAGGCGGCGAACTCCAGGGGATATGGCACATCGTCGAGCTCGCCGGCGGCCTGCAGCAGCAACTGCAGCGAGTTCTTCTGGCTGGAGACGCGCAGGGTTTCGTCCGCGTGAGCGATCCCCAGCATCAGGCACAGCAACCCCGTCAGCATGTGACGCCAACTGAATAAATGACTCATCAGAACGCCAGGCTCACACGGCCGTAGTAGTAACCCCCACCCAGCCCATAGGGCGAGAACATCCCGTACTCGTAGGTCCCGGCCCAGGGCACGATGCCGATCTTGTCCGGGTACTTGTCGAACAAGTTGTTGGCCCCCAGCGCCACCGTGATGTTCTGGGTGAGGTCGTAGGCCACATCGATGTCGGTGATCCACTTGGCGCCGTAGGTGCGGTCGTTGGCCGGGATGTTCGAGCCTTCGGTGTACTCACCGTAGCGAGTGAGGGTCAGGTTCACCGTCCAGTCGTCGACCTTGTAGTTGCTGTTGAGGATCCACTTGTCCTTGGGCGTGGCCTTGGTCAGGTCGATCTGCTGTTGGCGGTCGAACAGCACGTACCCTGCGCCGAGGCTCGACAGGCTCGCCGGAGTATCGGCCAGGTCACGGATGCTGGTCTTGTTGCGGTTGTAGGCCAGGCTCCAGCGCACGGTGCCGTACTCGGCGAGCGGCTGGCGGTACTCGGCCACCAGGTCGACGCCCTTGGTGCGGGTGTCCGCGGCATTGGCGAAGTACTGCCCGGACAAGTCAGGCGACAGGCCGTTGGCCACCAGGATTTGCGACACCGCGGGCCCGGTGAGCACGCCGGTCTGTAGGATGCGGTCGTCAATGTCGATCAGGTAGAAGTCGGCAGTCAGGCGCAGGCGCTCGGTGGGCTCGGCGGTGAAGCCCAGGCTGTAGTTGCGCGACTTCTCCGGTTCCAGGGTCTGGGCGCCGAGGGCAATGGCCTCGGGCGAACCGGGGCGCATCTGCTTGGTGCGTGCGGTACTGGTGCTGCCGCCGGCGCCAAAGATCGTCACCGAGCTGGTCGAAGAGAACACGTTCTGCGCCAGCGACGGCGCACGGAAACCATTGCTCACCGCCGCGCGCACCGCATAACCCGGAGCGAACTCGTAGCGGGTGGTGAACTTGCCGCTGACGGTCTCGCCGACCTCCTGGTTGTAGCGCTCGTAGCGCAGGGCGAAGGCGCTGTACCACTGCGGGGTGAGGTTGAGGCCAAAGTCGACGTAGGCCGCACCGCTATGGCGGATCATCTGCCCGGCATCCTCCGGCGTGGTGCCGTTGACCGAGAACAGGCCGGGGTCCGGACGCCGTCCGGCCAGCGGGCCGCTGGGGATGACGTAGTCGCCATAGTTGTAGGAATTGGGTTCGCCCTCGGTAAGTTGGTACTTCTCCCAGCGGTACTCGACGCCGAACGAGGTTTCCAGCGGGCTGCTCCAGCCAATGTCCAGGGCCCGGCTGAAGTCCAGATTGGTGGTCCACTGGTCGAAGATCTCGTCGGTCAGGTGAAAGCGGCGCTGGCTCAGCAACGGGTCGTTGGACAGGTTGAGGTTGTTGTCGGTGTACAGCTTGGCCTTGTCGCGGCCATAGGTGGTCGACAGGTCCCAATCCCACTCGGCGGCCAGGCCCTTGAGACCGGCGAGAAACTGGTAGTCGGTCTCCTCCACTTCGCGGGTGGCCTGGCCGCCCTTCGGATAAGGCGGGTTGGCCAGCCAGTTGGTGGCGGTGATGTCGGTGGGCGCACGGTGGCCGAGGACCTTCTTGCCGTCGCGGTAGCTGAGGGTGGAGAACGAATACAGCTTCAGTTCCTCGCCCAGGGGCAGTTCCAGGTTGTAGGCGCCGCTGTAGGTGCGGTCGCGGCCCAGGCCGTATTCCTCGCCCCAGCCGTGGCGTTCGCTCAGGCGCGGGTCGGGCTGGCCGTTGGCCAGGGTGGTGAAATTGCCGCGCACGGCGCCGGCGCGGTCGTAGGGTTCCTGTACCTTGGCGTCGAACGACAGGTTGAGAAAACCACCGTCGCCCAGGCCGAAGCCGGCGTTGGCCGCCTCATGACCGCTGGTGCCGTCCCCGGCATAGTACTGGCCGACGGAACTGTCGGAGGTGATGCCCTCGGCGTCCTGCTTGAGGATGATGTTGATCACCCCGGCGATGGCGTCGGAGCCGTACTGCGCCGCCGCGCCGTCGCGCAGCACCTCGATGCGCTCGATCGCCGCGGTGGGAATAAGGTCCAGGTCCACCGGCACCGCGGCCGTGCCGACACGCGCGTTGTTGTTGATCATCGCCGTGTTGTGCCGGCGCTTGCCGTTGACCAGGATCAGCACCTGGTCGCCGCCCAGGCCGCGCATGCTGATGCCGCGTACCAGGAAGGCGGTGCCGCCACCGTTGATGGTCGGCGCGTTGAACGAGGGCAGCAGGCGCGTGAGCATGTCCTTGAGGCCGTTCTGGCCGCTGGTGCGCAGTTGTTCGCCGGAGATCACGTCCACCGGCACCGGGCTGTCGGTCACGGTGCGCTGCTGGCTGCCGCGCACGCCGGTCACCACCACGGTGGACAGCGCCGGGTCTTCGGCGGCGATGGCCTCGCCGGCCAGGCTCAGGGCCAGGGCGGTGGCCACGGGGGAAAGCTTGAAGGTCTTGGGCATCTGCGGATATTCCTTGTGGCGGCCATGGCCCGGCCGCCGCTCTCGGGTTCGGGGGCTCAACGGGCCTTGGCGGCGACCGCCTCGACTTCGATCAGGGCGCCGGGCAATACCAGCCCGGCCACCTGCACCGTGGTGCGGGTCGGTTTCAACGGCTGGCGCTCACTGCCGAAGAACAGGCGAAAGCCGCGCTGCAGGCCGTCGAAATCCATGCGCCCCTGCAATTGCGGGTCGCCGACCAGGTACACCCGTAACTGCACCACATCGCCCAGGCCGAGGCCGCGCGGCGCCAGGGCGGCTTCGACCTTGCGCAGCACCGCCACGGTCTGCGCCTCGGTGTCGCCATTGGCGCGTAGTTCATCCTTGGCCGCCTTGGGGTCGGCCGGGTCGGGCAGGATGCCCGAGACGAAGGTCAGCACCGTGCCCGGCGGCAGGGTCGCCGACTGCAGGATCGGCGAGTTGGGATAGGTCGAGGGGACGCGCTCGATATCGGCGGCCTGGCTGGCCGCGGCGAACAGGACCCCCAACCCCAGAAGGGCGTGCTTGAAAGGCATGGCGAAGCTCCACTGATGTGTAGGCGCCAGCCTCGGAGGTCCGCTACCTGGCAGATGGTTTTCGTTGTGTATTGCTCAGGCGGTCTGCCGGGCCTGGGCGGTGCCCTGGGCACGCTCGCACAGGTTGCGCACCACCCGCCGGGCGGCGCTGGCGGCGGTTTCCTGCCAGATGCCGATGCCACTGTGGGCCAGCGCGTCGCTGGTCAGGTGCACCCGCCCCTGAGCCTGGTTGAGCAGGTCGTAGTCGGCGTCGGCCAGCGGGTGGCTGATCCACGGCCCGAGGCTGTGGGGTATGCGCCCCCAATCCACCACCAACGGCTTGCGCAGCTCGTGGCCGTGACCAGGGTGCAGCAGCTCCACGGCCTGGCGCGACAGGGCGATCTGCTCGGCGACCGACTTGTCGGCGAACTGGCGGGCGGTTTCGCCGTTGTTGTAGGCGGCGACGAGAATGCCTTCGGCCTGGTTGAAGCCACCGCTGGGGTACCACAGGCCGGAAGACGCCTGATTGATGAACGACAGGCCGCCGTAGATCTGGTAGTCGGTCTCCCAGAACCGGCGGGACTGCCAGGCCACCTTGTTGGCATGGCCGAATTGCACGGCGGCGATCGCTTGGCGCACCTGGGCGCTGAAGTTGCTGTCGAGCTTCGCCAGCAGCGGCAGCGGCAAGGCGATCACCGCATAGTCGCTGGTGATGCGCTGTGGCTGACCCTGCTGCTGGTAACCGATCTCCACCCGATCCTCGAAATTGCGGATCGAGCCCACCTCGGCCCCCAGGCGCAGAACATCCTGCAGGTGGCGCTGGAAGGCCAGGGGAATACGGTCCATGCCGCCCACCGGCTGGAACATGGTCGGCGAGAACTCCGGGTACTCATCGATCATCAGTGCCGTGCCCAGGGCCGGGTTGAGCAAGGTGCGCAGGGGCAGCGGGTCGTTGCGCAGGGCCTGCTGGTCGCCGGCCCCGGGCCAGACCTTGTAGCCCGAGCGCGCCGAGCCCAGGTACTCGAGCTTCTCCGACAGGTCGCCCCAGGTGCGCAGGAAGCCCAGCAGGTTGCGCCGGTCGTCCAGGCTCAGTTCCTGGTCCAGGGCCTGGCGGTCGACGGCCTTGGCCAGCAGTTCGGCCAGGTGCCCACGGCTGTCGTTGACCGCCTGGCGGATCTGCATCGGCGGCTGGTCGAGGTCGGGACGCACCAGGGCGTTGCGGCTGGTGTTGACCAGCACCTCAAGCGCCACTCCCAACTCGCGGCAATAGCCGAGCATCAACTGGTGGTGGCTGGGCAGGCGGCCGGGGCCGGCGTTGAGGTAGAAACCCTCGTCGAACGCGACGGTCTGCACGCTGCCATCGGTAAACGCGACCCGATCCCCCCGGCGCACGGTCCAGTTGCGCCCGCCTACCCGTTCGCGGGCCTCCAGCAGGGTGACGGCGAAACCGGCCTTGCGCAGCTCGTAGGCCGCCACCAGGCCGCCGATGCCAGCGCCGACCACGGTGACAGTGGCGCCCTGCCCTACACGGGCCAGTGGCAACGCGGCGTAGTTCTCCTGGCTGGCCCGTGCCGCCCCCGACGTGCCAAACAGGCCCAGTGCCGCCGTGGCAGCCTGCAGGCCACCAACCACACCGATACGGGCAATGAGCTGTCGTCTGGTCAATGGCATCGCGGGCACTCTCCCTGGTCCACGGTTATCGCTTTCAGTTATGGTTTGATGTTATCAAGCTACGAAAACGCTCTATGTGGAGCCATCCTAGAGAGCGGGATGGGATAAGAGAAATACATTTTGAGCATATGCAAATATTAAAATGTGTAATGTCTCAAGCTTTACATTCTGCACAAAACGCATAATTATTTTGAAACACCTGAGCTCGCGGCAGCAGCGGCCTGCGCCTCTCCCATCACTCGCAACAGGTTCCCTCCCCAGATATCCGCGAGGTCCCGTTCGTGGTACCCCGCCGCCAACAACCGCGCAGTGATCTCCGGCAAATCGCTGACATCGCGCAGCCCCGCCACCCCGCCGCCGCCATCCCAATCCGCGCCGATGCCGACATGCCGTGGCCCGACTAAGTCAAGGATGTGCAGCAGATGCGCCATGAAGTCGTCCAGGCTGGTTGCCGGCAACGGATACCTGGCCTCGACCTCGCGGATGCGCCGGGCCAGGTCCGCCACCTGCGCGGGCGGCAGGCTGGCCGCCAGGCGGAACTCCCGGTACAGCGGTGCCAGGGCCTTGTCCCGGGCGGGATTCGGCGCACGCGGCACCAGGTCGCTGGCGTAGGTGTTGACCTGCACCACCCCGCCCCCGGCAGCAAGCTGGCGCAAACGTTCATCATCGAGATTGCGCGGATGCGGGCCGATGGCCCGGGCGCCGGAATGCGAGGCGATCACCGGGGCACGGGACAACGCCAACACCTGATCGAACACCGCATCGGAGGCATGGGACACATCGATCAGGATCCCCAGACGGTTGGCCGCCTGCACCAGCTCGCGGCCGGCCGGGCTCAGCCCATGCCAGTGCGGCAAGGCAGTGGCCGAGTCGGCGAAATCGTTGTTCTGCGCATGCACCAGGCCCAGCATGCGCAGGCCCAGACGGTGGTAGGTGGCCAGCCGGCCGGGGTCGGCCGCCAGCGGTTCGGCGTTTTCCATGCTGATCAGCACCACCCGCCGCCCTGAGGCAACGATCGCCGGCACCTCCTGCGCCCGCGTGGCCAGGGCGAACGCGTCCGGCCGGGCGGCGACCATGTCGCGGATCCGGGTGATTACCGCCAGGCCATGTTCGCTGGCCAGGGTGCGTCCCTCGGGCGTGAGCGGACCCTGGGGGGTGAAGATGGCGAAGAATCCGCCGTCCAGGCCACCGTCGCGCATGCGCGGCAGGTCGACCTGGGACAGATCGTCGGTATAGCGGTGGCGCTGCCCGATGTCCCAGCCGGGCCGGGCCAGTTGCATGGGCGTGTCCAGGTGGCTGTCGAGCACGATCAGGCGCTCATGCAGGGCGTGGGTCGAGGGCGCGACATCGGCCAGCGCGGTGCTGCAGGCCAGTGCCAGCGGCAGCCAGGCGTATCGAGTTGAACGAGGCATGGGAGTCCTTTTTGCCAGGCGTGCCCCTGCGGGGGATCGCATGAATCACTCGGTCCAGCTGAAACTGCGATCCCACAACGGCGCCACGTCCAGGCGCTGGGGCAGTACGCCGGCGGCGTGGAAGGTGTCGGCCACATCCTGCTGCGACCGCACCGCGGCATCGTCCACCGCCTGCAGCACCCGCGGCCCGCTCTGGGCCTTGTACTGGGCAATGAACACTTCCCGGGGGATGCCCAGCACCTGCTCGCATCGCGCCGCCCACGCCTCGGGGTGGTGCTGCACCCATTGCCAGCTGCGGTATTCGCGGCGCACATAGTCCTCGATCGCCGCGCGCTTGAGCGGATCCTCGATCGCCCGCCGGTTGGCGGCGATCACGTAGTTGCCCGACAGGTAGCCCTGCCCGGTGCGCAGCACCCGCGCACCGCTGCGCAGCTCGGCCAGCTGGATGAAGTAGCCAAAGGTCACCCAGACATCCAGGTTGCCGTTCTGGAACGCGGCGAAGCCATCCTGGGGCGTCAGCGCCAGGGGCTGGATGTCGGCCAGGGTCAGGCCCTGGTCCTTGAGGGCGCGCAGCAGCAGGTAGTGCGACGACGTGGAGCGGATGTACCCGACCCGCTTGCCCGGCAGCTCGGCCAGCGATTGCATCGTCGACCCCCTGGGCACGATGAAGGCCTGGTTGTTGACATCACCGGTCAGCACGGCGATGAGCCTGACCGGCGCCTGGTTGCGGATGCCGAAGATCGGCGGGATCTCGCTCATCGGCGCCAGGTCCAGGGTACCGCTGACCAGCGCCTCGAAACCGAGGTTGCCGCCATTGAACTCGGCGTATTTCACGCCATACGGTGGGCGCTCGATGCCGGCCTGTTCGAAGAAGGTCGGCGCGGCGCCCTTGTAGGTGGCCACGCCCAGGGTCAGCCCTTGCCAGTCGCGGGCAAAGACACCGGGCAGCGCGCAGGCGAGCCCGCCCAGGGCGCTGTACTGCAGAAAACGACGGCGATTCATGGCGCCTCCTTGCACTCAGTCGAGAAAGTCAGGTTCGTCGCGCAGCAGGCGGTCCCAATACGGCTGGAAGCTGAACCAGCCGCCGAACTCGGTACCGACCTGGCGCGCAGTGTGCTCGGCCACCGCCGCCGGGATCGGCCGTGGCGTGCCGGCGGCCTCGGCCAGTAGTTGCGCGTGGGCGGCGTTGTCCAGGGCGATGAAGCGCCACACCGCCGCTTCCACTGTGCGCCCGACGGTCAGCAGGCCATGGTTCTGCAAGATCAGCGCGACCTTGTCCGGCCCCAGCGTGGCGGCGATGCGCGCGCCCTCGCTGGCCTCCAGCACCACCCCGGTGAAGTTGTCGAACAGCGCGTGCTTGCCATGAAAGGCGCAGGCGTCCTGGGTCAGCGGGTCGAGCAGGCGTCCCAGGCTCGACCAGGCCTTGCCGTACAACGAATGGGCATGGGCGGCGGCCACCACGTCCGGGCGCGCCTCGTGCAGCGCCGCGTGGATGGCAAAGGCGGCGAGGTTCAACGCGCCCTGCCCTTCGACGATCTCGCCCCGAGGACTCACCAACAGCAGGTCGCTGACGCGGATATGGCCGAAGTACACGCCCACCGGATTGACCCAGAAGTGATCGGGGTACTGGGGGTCGCGCACGGTGATATGGCCGGCGCCGCCCATGTCGAAACCATGCCGGGCAAACAGGCGGAACGAGCCGGCCAGGCGCTGCTTGCGCAGCAGGCGCTCGGCCTCGTGGGTCGGTTGCTGGGGCGGGTCCTGCCAGCGATGCACGGTGTGGCCGTCGCGGGGCAATGAATAGGCGGTGGGTAAGCGGCTCAGCCTGGCGCTCATGCGGTCTCTCCTTGGGCCAGCAGGTTCTCCAGCGGTCGTCCGCTGCGCAAATGTTCGAGGTTGCGCGCCAGCAGCGCGGCGAGGTTGCGGTACACCTGCGGCGTGTTGGCCGAGGTATGGGGGCTCAGCCGGACCTTGGGATGGCCGTACAGCCGGTGCCCGGCCGGCAACGGCTCGGGCTCGGTGACATCGAGGCTGGCCAGGGCCACCTGGCCGCTGTCCAGGGCATCGAGCAAGGCGTCCTGGTCCACCAGGCTGCCCCGGGCGATATTGATCAGGTGCAGACCGGGCTTGGCGTGGGCGAGGCTACGCCGATCGACGACATGCAGGGTCGACGGGTCGGCCGGTGCCGCCAGTACCAGGTGATCGGCGCGGGCGAACAGTTCCTCGACGCTGGCCACGCCCCGTACGCCGGCCACCTCGAACGGCCTGGCCGAACGCCGCAGGGCGATCACCTCGATGTTCAGGGCCAGGGCCTTGCGCGCCAGGGCCTGGCCGATCCGCCCGAAACCGTAGATACCCAAGGTGCTGCCGGCCAGCAAGGCCAGCGGACGTGGCTGCCATTGCCCGGGCTCGTCGATCCACAACTGCGGCAGTTGCTTGGCGGCGGCGAACATCGCCGCCAGGGCGAATTCGGCCAGGCTGTCCGCCGTCACCCCGCGAGCACTGGCCACAGGCACCGGCTCGAGCAACCAACCGGGGAAGAAGTCGATGCCGGAGCTGACCAGTTGCACGAAACCGAGCCCGAACGGCCAGCCCGAGGGCGGCGCAACGGCGTCACGCAGGCCTGGGTCTGGCGCGGCCAGCAGGACCCGAACATCGTCCGGCAGCCCATGGGGTACGCCCCTGGGCAGCGCCAGGATTTCCACGCCTGGTACGGCGGCGGCCAGCAACGCGTTGAACCGCGCGTCCAGCTGACTGGCGATGCGCACGCCGCTCATGCCTGGCCGCCACGGCTGGGCAAGGCAAACGCCGCACGGCCGGCGGCGCCGAGCACCGCGTCGTTCTGCGGGGTGTGGATACGGCTGCACAGCACATCGCGGTAATGCCGCTCAAGCGGGTTGCCCCGGGCCAGCGCCGGGTTGCCGATCGCTTCGACGGCCAGTTCGACCGCGCTGATGGCCTGGGTGGTGACCAGGTACTTGACCTGGGTGGCCTCGCTCGCCGGGATGCGCCCTTCGGCAGCGGCGTCGAGCAGGACCCGGTTGGACAGCAGCAAGGCGTCGATGCGCCCCACCAGTTCCTGGAAACGCGGCAGGCTCGACAGCGGCGCGCCGAGATTGGCCGGGGTGCGCCCGGCCAGCCAGCCCACCAGCCAGTCGCGGGCGGCACGGGCAACGCCGTCGTAGATACTCGACAGCAGCACGGTCAGCCACAACACGCCGTTGTGATCGAGTTCGGACGGGCGTGGCTGGCGCGCCGGGAGGATGTCGACGGCGTGCTCGGCGGGCACCAGCACATCATCGAAGATCACGTCGTGGCTGCAGGTGGCACGCATGCCCAGGTGGTCCCAGGTTTCCTCGATGCGGATGCCCGGTGTGTCGCGATGCACCAGCCAGGTGCCGACCCGAGGCTCTTCCTCGTCGCTGCGCGCCCATACTGCCAGCCAGGTCAGGCCGGGGATGCCAGTGGAGTAGATCTTGCGCCCGCTGATCCGCCAGCCCTCGGCCACCCGCCGGGCGACGGTGCCCGGCAGGCCGCCCCGGGCCGGGGTGCCCAGTTCCGGCTCCACGCGCAGGGCGTTGACCAGCGCGCCGTCCGCCACCGCCTCGCGGGCCAGGCGCAGGCGCAGGTGCTCGGGCCAGGCCTGGTTCTGTTGCAGGCGCGCGTGCTGCAGGTACTGCATCACCAGCACCAGGGCGGTGGACGGCTCGCCCCGGGCCACGGCGGCGATCACCCGCCGGGCCTGGGCCAGCGTCGCTTCGCTGCCACCCAGGCGGCGCGGCACGGTCAGGGCCAGCAGGCCATGTTCATGCAGGCGCCGCAGGTTGGCGTGGGGGAAGCTGCCTTGGCGATCGTGCTCGGCGGCGCTGGCGGCGAATTCGTCGCTCAGGCGGGCCAGCAGGTCGGCGAAGGCCGGCGAATCGAGGTCGGCCGCCTTGGCGGCGGTATGCAAGTCGAGGCTCATCGGTGGGCGGTCCGTGCGAGGGAATGGGCATGGCTGGGCGCAGGCGCTTCGACGCCGAGCAGGGCCAGCAGGTGTTGGCGCAGCGCCTGGAAGCCCCGGCTGGCCACCTCGCGGTGGCGCGGCAGGCGGATCGGGATCTGCTCGGCGATGCGCCCGGCGTCCAGCACCACGACCCGGTCGGCCAGCAGCAAGGCTTCGTCAACGTCATGAGTGACCAGCAGCACCGACGGCTGATGGGTGCGCCACAGTTCGAGGATCAACTGGTGCATGCGCATGCGCGTCAAGGCGTCCAGCGCGGCGAACGGCTCGTCGAGCAGCAGCAATTGCGGCTCGCGCACCAGCGCCCGGGCCAGGGCCACGCGCTGGGCCTCGCCACCGGACAGGGTCCCCGGCCAGGCCTCGGTGCGGTGCGCCAGGCCCACCTCACGCAGCGCGGCCAGGGCACGCGCTTTTGGCTCGGCGCCCCTCAGGCCCAGGAGGACATTGCGCCAGGCCCGCTTCCAGGGCATCAGCCGCGGTTCCTGGAACACCGCCGCATGCACGCCGGGCACCTCCAGCGTGCCCGCCTCCACCCGGTCCAGGCCGGCCAGCGCCCGCAGCAAGGTGGTCTTGCCCGAGCCGCTGCGGCCGAGCAAGGCGACGAACTCGCCGGGCGCCAGGTCCAGGTCCAGGCCATCGAGCACCGTGTGGCCCTGGAACCTGCGCGTGAGCCCGCGCACCCGCACCGGTGGGCGCAAGCGTTGCAGTGCGACTTCCATGATCAGTTCCTTATGAAGGTGGGGCGCCAGGCCAGGGCCAGGCGTTCGAACAAGCGCACGAGGGCATCGATAGACAGGCCCAGCACGCTGTAGACGATCAGGCAGATGACGATGACGTCGGTGCGCATGAAGTCGCGGGCGTCGTTGACCAGATAGCCCAGCCCGGCGCTGGCGTTGATCTGCTCGACCACCACCAGGCCTAGCCAACTGATGCCGAAGGCGTAGCGCAGGCCGACGAAAAACGCCGGCAGCGCGCCGGGCAGGATCACGTGCCAGACCAGCCCCAGGCGCCCCAGGCCGAA
The DNA here is from genome assembly GCF_058783825.1 of Pseudomonas sp. FW305-96. Lineage (NCBI taxonomy): Bacteria > Pseudomonadati > Pseudomonadota > Gammaproteobacteria > Pseudomonadales > Pseudomonadaceae > Pseudomonas > Pseudomonas sp. FW305-96. The sequence goes on along the minus strand of NZ_JBYSYW010000004.1, from coordinate 31,161 downwards.
CAGCTGCCCAGCCTCCACCAGCTTGGGGTCGACGCCACGGATGCCGGAAAACAGGGAGAGGTACACCGGGAAGGTGGTGCCCAGGGCAATCAGGGCGATCTTGGGCGTTTCGCCCACGCCGAACCACAGGATGAACAGCGGCACGATGGCCAGGAACGGCAAGGTGCGCAGCATCTGCACCGGCGAGTCGATGGCGAGTTCGCCACGCCGCGAAAGGCCTGCGAGCAACGCCAGCAGAGTGCCCACGCTGACCCCGATGGCCAGGCCGCTCAGGGCACGTTTGAGGGATACCCACAAATGCCCGGCCAGCTCGCCGCTGACGATCATCTGCCAGAGGGTGTCGCCGATGGCGCTGGGCGCGGCGATGATTCGCGGCGGCAACAGGCCGCTGCGCGAGGCAAGTTCCCACGCCACCAGCAACAGCAACGGGCTGATCAGGCGCAGGCCAAGGTTACGCCAACCCTGCCAGCGCAACAGGGTCAGCAGGGCCGTGGCGGGGACAAGTGTGTTGCTTTGCCGGGACATTCCATCTCCTCGCTCAAGGCCGATCCATTGATTGCTGGCCGCGGCGGGAGTGTCGATCAAGCCCGCCGGTGTCTGGCTTGATCCTTATGCTATCGATCTTAAAAAGTGCCGTGAAATTCGATATGCTTCTAACCTAATATACAAATAATGCATTCAACAATTGCCAACATATGCAAATTATTAAATTTGCATAGGTGCTTCGGGACTGCAACGCAGCCCCATTTCAGCCTCGCGCCTACGGTTGATTCGCCACCCGTTGCGCCACGGTCTCGCCAAACAACGCCACCGGCGCCTGCAGGTTGCCGAGAAAACGCGGATGGATCAGCCACAAGTCGATCACCGGCTTGAAATCACTTACCTGCACGATGTCCAGGCGCTCGCGGTGGCGGCTGTTGTCCAGCAACGGTCGTGGCACCAGGCCAAAGCCCAGGCCATTGGCGATCAAGCCCAGTTGCAACTCGGTACCGAAGGTTTCCAGGTTGATCCGCAGCGACAGCCCTTCGTCGTTCAACGCCCGCTGCAGACCGGCACGGAAACCACAGCCGTCGGGGTTGAGCACCCAGCCACGCTGGTAGCAGTCGGCAAGCTTGCAACTGCGCTTGCCCACCTCGCCGCGGGCAGCCACCACCACCAGGTCCATGCGCGCCAACGAGCGACCGACGATGCCCTCGGGGAACACCTTGCCGGCCGGGAACAGTGCCGCCACCGCGTCCAGCTCGCCGTTCTCCATCTTGCCCAGCAGGTGGCTGCCCCAACCGGTGGCGACCTGGGTCTGCAGGTCGGGATACAGCGCCTTGAGCTGGCTGAGGGCGTCGAGCAGCACCACGTCGCCGATGGTCTGCGGCACCCCCAGGCGCAGCGCGCCACTGGGCAAGGCGTCGCTGAGCACCAGTTCGCGCAGCGCGTCCATCTCGCGCAGCACCGCCCGGCACTGCTCGTAGACGCGCATGCCCATGGGCGTGGGTTTCAATGGTTTGGTGTTGCGGTCCAGCAGGCTGACGCCGAGGGCTTCCTCGAAGTTCTGCACCCGGCGGGTGATGGCCGGCTGGGTCAGGCGCAGCGATTCAGCCGCCTGGCTGATGGACTGGCTGCGGATGACGGCCACGAATGCATCGATATCATCTATCTTCATTCTTAATTCGCATAATAAATATCTGGAAAAATACGCAAAAAGAATAATACCTTTTTCCTCGCCACGGTAGCGCCCGGCGCTGCCTAACCTGACGGACATCGAGGGAACCTATGTCTCAAACGCCCAACCTCGGACGGCTACGCAGCTTCATCGGCGAGCTGGCCGACCTTCTCGCCCAGGCGCCGGACGAGCCGCGCCTGCTCGACCACGGCGCGCGGTTGCTGCGCGACCTGGTCAGTGTCGACGACTGGCTGCCGGACGACTACGCCCGGCCCAGCCCGGAGCGCTACCAGCAATACCTGCTGCACGCCGACTCCGGCCAGCGGTTCTCCATCGTCAGTTTCGTCTGGGGGCCGGGGCAGGAAACACCCGTGCACGACCACCGCACCTGGGGGCTGATCGGCATGCTGCGCGGCAGCGAAATCAGCCAGGGCTATGCCCTGGCGCACGGTGCCCTGCAGCCGGAGAGCCCGGCCGAGCGGCTCGCGCCCGGCGAGGTGATCGCGGTGTCGCCGCGCATCGGCGACCTGCACCAGGTGCGCAATGCCCATGCCGACCGTACTTCCGTCAGCATCCATGTCTACGGCGCCAACATCGGCGCCGTGCGGCGTGCGGTGTACAGCGCCGAGGGCGAAGAGAAGCCCTTCATTTCCGGCTATTCCAACAGCCACCTGCCCAACCTCTGGGATCTGTCGAAAGAGAACCGCGCATGAGCCAGGCTACCCACCGCAGCTACCACGCTATCCGCACCGCACTGCTTGCCGGCCAGGAGCTGGCCTTGCTCGATGTCCGCGAGGAAGACCCGTTCGCCCAGGCCCATCCGCTGTTCGCCGCCAATGTGCCGCTGTCGCGCCTTGAACTGGAGATCTACGCCCGAGTGCCACGGCGCGACACGCCCATCACCGTCTACGACGACGGCGAAGGGCTGGCGTTGACCGCCGCGCAGCGCCTGCTCGCCCTGGGCTACACCGACGTGGCGCTGCTCGACGGCGGCCTGGCCGGTTGGCGCGAAGCAGGTGGCGAGTTGTTCCGAGACGTCAACGTGCCGAGCAAGGCTTTCGGCGAGCTGGTGGAGGCCGAGCGCCATACACCGTCGCTGCCGGCCGAAGAGGTCAAGGCGCTGCTCGACGCCAACGCCGATGTGGTGGTGCTGGATGCCCGCCGCTTCGACGAGTACCAGACCATGAGCATCCCCAGCGGTATCAGCGTGCCCGGCGCCGAGCTGGTGCTGCGCGTGGCGGAGCTGGCCCCCGACCCGGACACCCGGGTGATCGTCAATTGCGCCGGGCGCACCCGCAGCATCATTGGCACCCAATCGCTGGTCAATGCCGGCGTCCCCAACCCGGTGGCGGCCCTGCGCAACGGCACCATCGGCTGGACCCTTGCCGGGCAGGCACTGGAACATGGCCAGTCGCGCCGTTTCCGCGCAGTGACCGCCACCACCCGCGACAGCGCCGCGCAACGCGCCCGCCAGGTGGCCGACCGCGCCGGTGTGGCACGCATCGATCCGGCAGGCCTGCGCCAATGGCAGGCCGAAGCGCAGCGCACCACTTACCTGTTCGATGTGCGCACGCCCGAGGAGTTTGCCCTGGGCCACCTGCCCGGCGCCCGCTCCACGCCCGGTGGCCAACTGGTACAGGAGACCGACCATGTCGCCAGTGTGCGCGGCGCGCGCCTGGTGCTGGTGGACGACGACGGCGTGCGCGCCAACATGAGTGCGTCGTGGCTGGCCCAGATGGGCTGGGCGGTGGCGGTGCTCGATGGGTTGTCGTCTGACGACTTCACGGAAACCGGCGTCTGGGTCGCGCCCGTGCCGGCACCGCCCGAGGCTGAAACCATCAGCCCCGCCCTCCTCGCCGACTGGCTTTCGGATCCGGGCACCCAGGTGCTGGACTTCACCACCAGCGCCAACCATGTCCGGCAGCATATTCCCGGTGCGGTGTGGGCGCTGCGTAGCCAACTTGAAGAAGTACTGGCGACATTACCGGCAGCACGGCACTTCGTCCTGACCTGCGGCTCGAGCCAACTGGCGCGCTATGCCGCACCAGAGGTGGCGGCCCTGAGCGGCAAGCCGGTGTTCGTGCTCGAGGGCGGCAACAGCGCCTGGAACGCCGCCGGGCTGCCGACCGAACAAGGCGAGCAGCGCCTGGGTGCGCCGCGCATCGATCGTTATCGGCGGCCCTACGAGGGTACCGATAGCCCGCGCGAAGCGATGCAGGGGTATCTGGATTGGGAGTTCGGGTTGGTGGAACAGTTGGGGCGTGACGGAACCCATGGGTTCTTTGTCATCTGACAACTTGCACGCCCTCTTCGCACGAGAGGGCTTGCCCGTTCCTTTCACTCAGCCAAGCCCGCCGAAGCGTCGATAGTAACTCTCGTTGGCATCCGGCAACGGCCCATCCGCCGTTTCCAGTGCGCTGGCCAGATACTCCTCCGCCCTGCCCTGCACCAGCCGGTACAGGTTGCGGCACAGCTGCCGCGCCGCGCGCCCTTCCCAATCCCCCGGCAACAACTCGTCCGGCAACTGCGGATCACGCAGCAGCAGGCGGCGGTACTCGTGGATCAGCAGCGTGCGCGCCAGGAAGCAGTCCTGCGGGCTTGGCGCGTCCAGGTCCTTCATCGCCTGCCACAACGGGCGGAACAGGCGGATGAACTCGCTGTAGTGCTGGCCCAGTTCCTCGATGTTCCAGCTTTCCCGCACCTGGGCGCGCAGGGCCTTGGAGGCCAGTACTTCCTGGGCGTGGGTCTCGAAGACGATGCAGTCGTCCTCGGCATCCTGCTCGCGCAAGGTGGCGGCCAGGTCAGCACGGTCGGTGCGCGGGCAGCCCAGCAGGTTCGCGCCCATGACGCCGAAGCCTTGCCACTCGAGCTCTTCACGCACCGCCTTGCGCTTGGTGGCGTCGAGCTGGGCCAGCAGCACCAGGGTCCAGGCGCCGTTCCAGGCCGGCAGGCTGGCGCTGTAGACGCGCTTGAAGGCTTTTTCGAAGCGCCGCCGGCCGGTGCCGGTGAGGCTGTAGTAGCTGCGCCGGCCGACCTTTTCGGCGGTCAGCCAGCCTTCCTTGGTCAGGCGGAAGATCGAGGTGCGGATCAGCCGCTCGTTGATGCCCATCGGCTCCAGCAGGTTGATCAGGCTGCCCAGCCAGACCGTGCCGCCATGGGGTTCGATGGCATCGCCGTAGAGGGTGATGATCAGGGAGCTGGCGCGGATCGGCGTCTGCTCCTGGAAACGGGTAATCAGGTGATTCAGGGGGGCAAGGCTGCTCATGGGGGAACGCGGCGCGGCTAAAGCCTCGACTATACCTGCCTGCCGCGACCGCGCAAGGCTCATGCACCGCCCTCGGCCTTGGGCCTGAAGCCGGAGTCGCCCATGCGCGGGCGGTCCTGCTCCGGCGCGGTCAATGGCGGGCATTCCTCCAGCGCGCTCAGGCAACGCCGGGCGAGGCGGTGGTACTCGGCGGTACCGCGCTGCTTCCAGGCCAGTTCCTGGTCGCTGAGCGGGCGCTTGGCCACGGCCGGCGCGCCGACCACCAGGTGTTGCTGCGGGCATTCGAAGCCGGCCTTGACGAAGGCCGTGGCGGCAACGATGCAGCGCGGGGCGATATGCGCGGCGTCCATGACCACCGCGTTCATGCCGACCAGGGCATCCTCGCCGATCCGGCAGCCATGCAGCACGGCGCCATGGCCGATATGGCCGTTGCGCTCGACCACCGTGTCGCCGCCGGGAAAACCGTGCATCACGCAGGTGTCCTGCAGGTTGGCGCCCTCCTCCAGGATGATTCGCCCGAAATCGCCGCGCAGCGAGGCCAAGGGGCCGATGTAGCAGTTTGCGCCGACCAGCACGTCGCCGATCAGCACGGCGCTGGGGTGTACGTAGGCGCTGGGGTGGACCACGGGGGTCAGGCCGTCGAGGCGGTAGCAGGGCATGGGTTTGGCTCTCGATATGATTCAGAAGATCTTTCGATCCTGTATCAGATCAAATCACTTAGTCAATGCATTGCTGGTGTATCGCTTTCTTCACAAAGCTTCAGACCTGTGAAGACCTCATCACTGGGCAAGCCAGCCCCCAATATCAGCTATGAAAGCAAGGCAGCGTGGGAGCGGGCTTGCCCCGCGATAGCGTAACTCGCCTCACATCAAGATACTTAATTATAATTTCTATGTTGATTTTATGTATCGCATTGAACATATACTTGCCCCAGCACCACGAACAATTCCAAGAAAAGCCGGCCCCAGCCGGCGCCGAACGTGCAGCCCGAGGTATCCCATGCCAAGCAACCTCATCGTGCAGGCCCCGGCGGACGGTGTCCGCCTGATCACCCTGCACCGCCCGCAAGCCCTGAACGCCCTGAACACAGCGCTGCTGGAAGAGCTGGCCGCAGAACTGAATGCCGCCGACCAGGATCCGCAGATCCGTGCCGTGGTCATCACCGGCAGCCGCAAGGCCTTCGCCGCCGGCGCCGATATCAACGAAATGGCCCAGCGCGACCTGGTCGGCATCCTCGGCGACCCGCGCGTGCTCCACTGGCAGCGCATCGCCGGCTTCGGCAAACCCTTGATCGCCGCGGTCAACGGCTTCGCCCTCGGCGGCGGCTGCGAACTGGTGATGTGCGCCGATATCGTCATCGCCGGCAGCGACGCCCGTTTCGGCCAGCCGGAAATCAACCTCGGCATCCTTCCCGGGGCTGGCGGCACCCAGCGCCTGCTGCGCGCCGTGGGCAAGCCGCTGGCCATGCAGATGGTCCTGGGCGGTGAGGCCATCGGCGCCCGCCATGCCCTGCAGGCCGGCCTGGTCAGTGAAGTCACCGAGCCCGAACTCACCGTCGAGCGCGCCCTGCAGGTGGCCGTCGCCATCGCCGCCAAGGCGCCGCTGGCGGTGCGCCTGGCCAAGGAGGCGCTGCTCAAGGCCCAGGACATGGACCTGGCGAGCGGCCTGCGCTTCGAGCGCCATGCCTTCACCCTGCTGGCCGGCACCGCCGACCGCAACGAAGGCATCCGCGCCTTCCAGGAAAAACGCCCGGCCCGATTCCAAGGGCTGTAAGCCTTCCACCGACTGACGGAGCGAGCCAGTCATGTCTTTCCAGCACATCCTGTTTTCCATCGGCGACGACGGCGTCGCCCTCCTCTCGCTCAACCGGCCCGAGCAGCTCAACAGCTTCAATACCGCGATGCACCTGGAGGTGCGCGAGGCCTTGAAGCAGGTACGCCACAGCGACCACGCCCGCGTGCTGCTGCTGACCGGCGAAGGCCGTGGCTTCTGCGCAGGCCAGGACCTGGCCGACCGCAATGTCGCGCCCGGCGCCGAGCTGCCTGACCTCGGCCAATCCATCGAACAGTTCTACAACCCGCTGGTGCGCAGCCTGCGCGACCTACCGCTGCCGGTGATCTGCGCGGTCAACGGCGTGGCCGCTGGTGCCGGGGCCAACCTGCCACTGGCCTGCGACCTGGTGCTGGCGGCACGCTCGGCGAGCTTCATTCAGGCGTTCTGCAAGATTGGCCTGGTGCCGGATTCCGGCGGCACCTGGTTGCTGCCCAGACTGGTCGGCATGGCCCGGGCCAAGGCGCTGGCCCTGCTGGGCGAGCGCCTGAGCGCCGAGCAGGCCGAGCAATGGGGGCTGATCCACCGGGTGGTGGACGATGCCGCGCTGCGCGACGAAGCACTCGGCCTGGCCCGTCACCTGGCAGCCCAGCCCACCTACGGCCTGGCCTTGATCAAGCGTGCCCTCAACCAGAGTTTCGACAACCGCTTCGATGAACAGCTGGAACTGGAGCGCGATCTCCAGCGCCTGGCCGGGCGCAGCGAGGATTACCGCGAGGGCGTCAGCGCCTTCATGAACAAACGCACACCTGTGTTCAAGGGGCGCTGACCATGGCCGCACTCGACAACGACGCCCTGGTGGCAGTAATCGGTGCAGGCGCCATGGGTGCCGGCATCGCCCAGGTGGCGGCCCAGGCCGGTCATCCCGTGCGTCTCTACGATACGCGCCCCGGCGCCGCCAAGCAGGCGATCGAAGGCATCGATCGCCTGCTCGGCCGGCAGGTGGAAAAAGGCAAGCTTGCGCCTGACAGCCGCAGCGCGATCCGCGACCGACTGCAACCGGTGGACAGCCTCGACGCCCTGGCCAAGGCCCATCTGGTGATCGAAGCCATCGTCGAACAACTGCCAGTCAAACAGGACCTGCTGCGTCGGCTTGAAGCCCTGTGCGCCACGGACTGCATCCTGGCCAGCAACACTTCTTCGCTGTCGATCACCAGCCTCGCCGCCGGGCTCAAGCACCCGGAGCGGGTCATTGGCATGCACTTCTTCAACCCGGCGCCCTTGATGGCGCTGGTGGAGATCGTCTCCGGGCTGGCCACTGCGCCGAGCCTGGCGGCCACGCTTTACGACACCGCCCGTGCCTGGGGCAAGCAAGCGGTGCATGCCCGTTCGACGCCGGGCTTTATCGTCAACCGCGTGGCCCGGCCCTTCTATGCCGAAAGCCTGCGCCTGCTGCAGGAGGGCGCCGCCGACTGCGCCACCCTCGATGCCGTGCTGCGCGACGCCGGGGGGTTTCGCATGGGCGCCTTTGAACTGACCGACCTGATCGGTCATGACGTCAACTACGCGGTGACCTGCTCGGTGTTCGAAGCCTTCTATGGCGATTTCCGCTTCCAGCCGTCGCTGGTGCAGAAAGAGCTGGTCGACGCCGGGCGCCTCGGGCGCAAGACCGGCCAGGGCTTTTATAGCTACGCCGAGGGTGCCGAACGGCTACAGCCCGCGACATTGACCAGCCAGACGCCTGTAGAGCGCTGCACGGTTGAAGGCGACCTGGGTGCCCTGCAGCCCCTGGTCGAGCGCTTGCGCGCCAACGGTGTCGACGTCACCGAGCGCGCCGGCGCCGGCCTGGTCCGTGTGGGAGATGCCACCCTGGCGGTGTCCGATGGCCGACTGGCCAGCCAGCGCGCGCGCGAGGACGGCTTGCGCAACCTGGTGCTGCTGGACCTGGCCCTGGACTACGCCAGCGCCACGCGCCTGGCCATCAGCCACGGTGCCGAATGCAGCGCCGAGGCCCTGGACCAGGCCGTCGCCCTGCTTGCCCGGGCTGGCCTGAGCGCCTGCCCGGTCGCCGACCTGCCCGGCCTGGTGGTGCTGCGCACCGTGGCCATGCTCGCCAACGAAGCCGCCGACGCCGTACTGCAAGGAGTAGGCACTCCCGGTGACATCGACCTGGCCATGCGCGCCGGGGTCAACTACCCGCGCGGGCCGCTGGCCTGGGCCGACGACCTGGGCATCGGCTACACCCTGAACGTGCTCGACAACCTGCAACGCAGCTACGGCGAGGAACGTTACCGCCCGTCCCTGTTGCTGCGCCGCACCCACGCCGAAGGAGGTCGCCTGCATGGCTGATCAATCCGCACACACTTTGGCCCGCGCCTGCGCCGAGGCCATGTTCGGCCGTGACGCCGCCAGCCAGGGCCTGGGCATCGAGCTGCTCGAAGCCGGCCCCGGCAGCGCCCGCCTGGGCATGACCGTGCGCGCCGACATGATCCAGGGCCACGGCACCTGCCATGGCGGCTACCTGTTCGCCCTGGCCGATTCGGCCTTCGCCTTCGCCTGCAACAGCTACGATGAAGCAGCCGTGGCCCTGGGTTGCAGCATCGACTATGTGGCCCCGGCGCGGCTCGGCGACCGCCTGCAGGCCAGCGCCAGCGAACAAAGCCGCAAAGGCCGCACCGGCAACTACGACGTGCGCATCGAGAACCAGCAGGGCGAACTGATCGCCCTGTTCCACGGCAAATCCTACAAAGTGCGCGGCACCGTGCTGTCGCCGGAGACTTCAAATGAATGACGTCAGCCTGCCCCACGCGCTGATCATCGATGCCGTGCGCACCCCCATCGGCCGCTACGGCGGCGCCCTGTCGAGCGTGCGCCCCGACGATCTCGCCGCGGTGCCGATCAAGGCGCTGATGGCGCGCCATCCCGGACTCGACTGGGCGGCACTGGACGATGTGATTCTCGGTTGCGCCAACCAGGCCGGCGAAGACAACCGCAACGTCGCGCGCATGGCCGGCCTGCTGGCCGGGCTGCCGATCGAGGTGCCCGGCACCACGATCAACCGCCTGTGCGGCTCGGGCCTGGACGCCATCGGCAATGCTGCCCGCGCCCTGCGCTGCGGCGAAGCCGGGTTGATGCTGGCCGGCGGCGTCGAGTCGATGTCGCGCGCGCCCTTCGTCATGGGCAAGTCGGAACAGGCCTTTGGCCGCGGCGCGCAGCTGTTCGACACCACCATCGGCTGGCGCTTCGTCAACCCGTCGATGCAGGCGCAATACGGCATCGATTCGATGCCCGAAACCGCCGAGAACGTCGCCGAGCGCTTCAACATCGCCCGCGAAGACCAGGATGCCTTTGCCCTGCGCAGCCAGCTCAAGGCCGCCGCCGCCCAGGCCAATGGCCGCCTGGCCCGGGAGATCGTCGCGGTGGAGATCGCGCAGCGCAAAGGCCCGCCCAAGCGTATCGAGCAGGACGAGCACCCGCGGGGCGACACCACCCTGGAACAACTGGCGCGCCTGGGCACGCCGTTCCGTGACGGCGGCAGCGTCACCGCCGGCAATGCCTCGGGCGTCAATGACGGCGCCTGCGCCCTGCTTCTGGCCAGCCCACAGGCCGCGCAACGCCACGGCCTCAAGGCCCGTGGCCGGGTGCTTGGCCTTGCGGTGGCGGGCGTCGAGCCACGCCTCATGGGTATCGGCCCGGTGCCGGCGACTCACAAGGTACTGGAGCTGACCGGCCTGGCACTGGCCGACATGGACGTGATCGAGCTCAACGAAGCCTTTGCCGCCCAGGGCCTGGCCGTGCTGCGCGAGCTGGGTCTGGCCGACGACGATCCGCGGGTCAATCCCAACGGCGGCGCCATCGCCCTGGGCCACCCGCTGGGCATGAGCGGCGCACGCCTGGTCACCACCGCCCTGCACCAGCTGGAGCTGACCGGCGGCCGTTACGCCCTGTGCACCATGTGCATCGGCGTCGGCCAGGGCATCGCCCTGGTGATCGAACGCCTCTGATCAGCCGCCAGAGACGCCAAGCGACGCGGGCAGTATGCTGCCTGCCATGACACTCAGGGCCCCGGCCCACGACAAGAACAACTCGAGTGAAACCATGAATCTCTACCACGATGCCGACCGCGCCCTGCTCGACCCGATGGAAACCGCCAGCCTCGACGCACTGCGCCAGCACCAGCTGGAGCGCCTGCGCTGGAGCCTGAACCACGCCTACGCCAATGTGCCGCTGTACCGCCAGCGCTTCGACGCCTGCGGCGCCCATCCCGACGACCTGAAATCGCTGGAGGACCTGGCCCGCTTCCCCTTCACCGGCAAGAACGACCTGCGCGACAACTACCCCTACGGCATGTTTGCCGTGCCCCAGGACCAGGTGGTGCGCCTGCACGCCTCCAGCGGCACCACCGGCAAACCGACGGTGGTCGGCTACACCCAGAACGACATCGACACCTGGGCCAACGTGGTGGCGCGCTCGATTCGCGCCGCCGGCGGGCGCCGCGGCGACAAGGTGCATGTCTCCTACGGCTACGGCCTGTTCACCGGCGGCCTGGGCGCGCACTACGGCGCCGAGCGCCTGGGCTGCACGGTGATCCCCATGTCCGGCGGCCAGACCGAGAAACAGGTGCAGCTGATCCGCGACTTCCAGCCGGACATCATCATGGTTACCCCCTCGTACATGCTCAACCTCGCCGACGAGATCGAGCGCCAGGGCATCGACCCGCACGACCTCAAGCTGCGCCTGGGCATCTTCGGCGCCGAACCCTGGACCGATGAACTGCGCCGCGCCATCGAGCAGCGCCTGGGCATCGACGCCCTGGACATCTACGGGCTGTCGGAAATCATGGGCCCGGGCGTGGCCATGGAGTGCATCGAGACCAAGGACGGCCCGACCATCTGGGAAGACCATTTCTACCCCGAGATCATCGACCCGGTCACAGGCCAGGTGTTGCCGGATGGCCAGCTCGGCGAGCTGGTGTTCACCTCGCTGAGCAAGGAGGCCTTGCCGATGGTGCGCTACCGCACCCGCGACCTCACCCGCCTGCTGCCCGGCACGGCGCGGCCGATGCGGCGCATCGGCAAGATCACCGGGCGCAGCGACGACATGCTGATCATCCGCGGGGTCAATGTGTTCCCGACGCAGATCGAGGAGCAGGTGCTCAAGATAAAACAGCTTTCCGAGCTGTATGAGATTCACCTGTATCGTAATGGCAATCTCGACAGCGTCGAGGTGCATGTTGAACTGCGCAGCGACAGCCAGTACCTCGACGAGGGCCAGCGCAAGCAGGTGGTGGGTGAGCTGGCGAAGCAGATCAAGACCTACATCGGCATCAGCACGCAGATCCAGCTGCAGCCGTGCGGCACGCTGAAACGTTCAGAGGGCAAGGCCTGTCACGTGTATGACAAGCGGCTGGCCAGCTGATTCATCGGCATTCCGTTCAGCCCCGGCCTGATCCGGGGCTTTTTTTTGCCTTGAGAAAGCTGGGGGCGCCTGCGCCCCTTTCGCCGGCAAGCCGGCTCCCACAGCGATCGCGCAATTCCTTAGGTCTGTGCTGCACCGGAGCTGGCTTGCCAGCGATTGGCCGCAAAGCGATACATAAATCTTATTTGATACATCAAATACAGTTTGATGTTGTGTTTTGTATCGCTTATAAATGAGCCACGCCCCAAGCAGCCCATCAGCGGGAGCCCGACCATGTACGCACAGCTCGTAGAAACCGGCGTCAAACGCCTGAAGACCCTGGAAGAGATGTCGCCCGAAGAGCGCGCCTTCCAGGAGAAGATCGACGCCGAGATCAAGATCGAAGCCAAGAACTGGATGCCCGAGGCCTACCGCCAGACGCTCATCCGCCAGATTTCCCAGCACGCCCATTCCGAGATCGTCGGCATGCTCCCGGAAGGCAACTGGGTCACTCGCGCCCCCTCGCTCAAGCGCAAGCTGCAGTTGATGGCCAAGATCCAGGACGAGGCCGGCCACGGCCTGTACCTGTACAGCGCCATGGAAACCCTTGGCGCCGACCGCGACGAAGAGATCGCCAAGCTGCACAGCGGCAAGGCCAAGTATTCGAGCATCTTCAACTACCCGACCCTGAGCTGGGCCGACATGGGCGCGGTGGGCTGGCTGGTGGACGGCGCGGCGATCGTCAACCAGGTGGTGCTGCAGCGCACCTCCTACGGCCCCTACTCCCGCGCCATGGTGCGCATCTGCAAGGAAGAAAGCTTCCACCAGCGCCAGGGCTATGAACTGCTGCTGACCATGATGCGCCACGGCACCCAGGCACAGAAGGACATGGTCCAGGACGCCATCGACCGCCTGTGGTGGCCGGCGCTGATGATGTTCGGCCCCAGCGACGAACACTCGCCCAACAGCGCCCAGTCCATGGCCTGGAAGATCAAGCGTCAGAGCAACGACGAACTGCGCCAGCGCTTCATCGACCAGACCGTGCCGCAGCTGGAACTGCTCGGCTGCACCGCTCCCGACCCTGAGCTCAAGTGGAACGCCGAGCGTGGCCATTACGACTTCGGCCAGATCCAGTGGGATGAGTTCTACGAGGTGCTCAAGGGCAACGGCCCCTGCAACCAGGAGCGCGTCGCCACCCGCCGCAAGGCCATCGAAGACGGTGCCTGGGTACGCGAGGCCGCCGTGGCCTATGCGCGCAAGCAACAGAACAAGAATGCCGCCTGAAGCGGCGAATGATGCGGAGATACCCCTGATGTCTGTCTGGACCCTGTTCGAAGTCTTCGTGCGCAGCAAGCACGGCCTGAACCACAAGCATGTGGGCAGCGTGCACGCCGCCGACGCCGCCATGGCCATCGAGAACGCCCGCGAGCTGTACACCCGCCGCAGCGAAGGCGTGAGCCTGTGGGTGGTGCCCTCGGCGCTGATCACCGCCTCTTCGCCCGACGAGAAGGACCCGCTGTTCGCCCCGGCGGACGACAAGGTCTACCGCCATGCCAGCTTCTACGAGCTGCCCGCCGAAGTCGGACACATGTGAGGCCCGCCATGCACAAGCAAGCACTTATCCAATACCTGCTGCTGCTCGGCGACAGCGCCCTGGTTCAGGGCCAGCGCCTGTGCGAGTGGTGCGGCAAGGCGCCGGCGCTGGAAGAAGAACTGGCGCTGATGAACGTCGGCCTCGACCTGGTGGGCCAGGCGCGCAACTGGCTGGACTACGCCGCCGAGCTGCTGGACGACGGCCGCGACGCCGATGCCCTGGTGTTCCGTCGCGACGAACGCGCCTACCGCAACCTGCTGCTGGTCGAGCAACCCAACGGCGACTACGCCGTGACCCTGCTCAAGCAGTTCCTGTACGACGCTTGGCACCACGCCACGCTTGAAGCGCTCAGCGCCTCGCGCGATGAACGTATCGCCGGCATCGCCGCCAAGGCCCTGAAAGAAGTCACCTATCACCTGCGCCGCTCCGGCGAATGGGTACAGCGCCTGGGGGGCGGCACGGAAGAAAGCCGCCGACGCATGCTCGAAGCCATCCCGGCCTTGTGGCGCTTCACGGTCGAACTGAGCGTGGCGAACGACGGTGAAGTCCAGCTGGCCAAAGCCGGTATCGGCGCCGACCCGGCGCAGATCGCCCAGCATTGGCTGAACACCGTCACGGCCATCTTCGCCTCGGTCGATCTGCCCCTGCCCAAGGCCGCCAGCCACTTCTACCTGGACGGGCGCAAGGGCCTGCACACCGAACACCTCGGCCTGCTGCTGGCTGAAATGCAGTTCCTGCCACGAGCCTACCCCGATGCAACCTGGTGAGCTGATCGCTGGCGACCGGGGCGCCAGGGACTTGCGCGACGGCGACCTGAGCCGGGCCTGGGCGGTGCTGGCCGAGGTGATGGACCCGGAAGTACCGGTGGTCAGCGTGGTCGACTTAGGTGTCGTGCGCGACCTCGACTGGCGCGCCGGCCACCTGCACCTGGTGGTCACCCCGACCTACTCCGGCTGCCCGGCCACCGAGGTGATCGAGAGTGACATTCGCCAGGCCCTGGAACAGGCCGGCTTCGCGGAGCCTGCGCTGGAGCGTCGTCTCACCCCGGCGTGGAGCACCGACTGGATCAGTGCGCAAGGCCGTGAGCGGCTGCGCGCCTACGGTATCGCCCCACCCGAGGGCCGCGCCAACCTGCGTGGGGCGGCACCCAGCGTGTGTTGCCCGCAGTGCGGCAGCGCCGATACCGAACTGCTCAGCCAGTTCGGTTCCACCGCCTGCAAGGCCCTGTACCGCTGCCGCGCCTGCCTGGAACCGTTCGACTATTTCAAATGCCTTTGAGCCGTGGAGAACGCCATGAGCCAGTTTCACAGCCTGACCATCAAGCAAGTGCGCCAGGAGACCCGGGACGCGGTGTCCATCGCCTTCGACGTGCCCGCGCACCTGCGCGATGAGTTCCGTTTCACCCAGGGCCAGTACCTGGTCATGCGCACCCACCTGGATGACGAAGAGGTGCGCCGCTCCTACTCGATCTGCAGCGCGGTGCAGGACGACGAGCTGCGGGTCGCCGTCAAGCGCGTGCCGGGCGGTCGTTTCTCGGCGTTTGCCAACGAAATGCTCAAGGCCGGCCAGCAGCTCGAAGTGATGCCGCCCGCGGGCAGCTTCTTCGTGCCGCTGGAACCGACGCGCCGGGGCAACTACCTGGGCGTGGCCGCCGGCAGCGGCATCACTCCGATCCTGTCGCTGGTCGCCACCACGCTGGCCACTGAACCCAACAGCCGCTTCACCTTGCTGTACGGCAACCGCGCCAGCAACAGCGCGCTGTTCCGCGACCGCCTCGAGGACCTGAAGAACCGGTACCTCGAGCGCCTCAACCTGATTTTCGTGTTCAGCCGCGAGCAACAGGACGTCGACCTGTACAACGGCCGCATCGACGCCGACAAGTGCGGCCAGCTGTTCTCCCGCTGGCTCGACGTGGCCTCTCTCGATGCTGCCTTCATCTGCGGCCCCCAGGCCATGACCGAAACCGTGCGCGACAGCCTGCAGGCCAACGGCATGGACAAGGCGCGCATCCACTATGAACTGTTCGCCGCCGCCGGCAGCGAAGCTCGCCGCGAGGCCCGTGAAGCGGCCCGCGAGCTGGATTCGGCGATCAGCCAGGTGACCGTGATCAGCGATGGCCGCGCCCTGGCCTTCGACCTGCCGCGCAACACCCGCAGCGTGCTCGACGCCGGCAACGCCATCGGCGCCGAGCTGCCGTACTCGTGCAAGGCCGGGGTGTGCTCGACCTGCAAGTGCAAGGTGATCGAGGGCGAGGTGGAGATGGACAGCAACCATGCCCTGGAAGACTACGAAGTGGCCGCCGGGTATGTGCTGTCGTGCCAGACCTACCCGTTGAGCGACAAGGTGGTGCTCGACTTCGATCAGCTTTGAGACCGCATTGCCTTCATCGCTGGCAAGCCAGCTACCACAAGCGCTGGCTTGCCAGCGATGAAGCCCTCGGCAACACACGCGTGACCTGAAAAAACAATTACAACAGCCAGAGAGAACGCTCCCATGACACCCGAACACCTCGAAACCATCAGCAACCACCCCGCCTTCGTGCAACTGATCAAGCGCAAGCGCCGCCTCAACGGCTCACTGACCCTGACCATGCTCGCCGCCTACTACGGCTTCGTCCTGCTGGTGGCCTTCGCCCCCGGCGTGCTCGGCCAGTCTCTCAGCGGCGGCGTGACCAGCGTCGGCATGCTGGTGGGAGTGCTCATGGTGCTGCTGTCCTTTGCCCTCACCGGCATCTACATGCACCGCGCCAACCGCGTCATCGACCCGCTCAACGAAGTGGTCAAGCAGGAGTGCGCGCGATGAACTGGACCGCCATCTCGATGTTCCTGGTGTTCGTCTGCTTCACCTTGCTGGTGACTCGCTGGGCCGCCCTGCGCACCCGCTCGGCCAGCGACTTCTACACCGCCGGCGGCGGCCTCACCGGCATGCAGAACGGCCTGGCGATCGCCGGCGACATGATCAGCGCCGCGTCCTTCCTGGGCATCTCGGCGATGATGTTCATGAACGGCTACGACGGCCTGCTGTATGCCCTGGGCGTGCTGGCCGGCTGGCCGATCATCCTGTTCCTGATCGCCGAACGCCTGCGCAACCTGGGCAAGTACACCTTCGCCGACGTCGTCTCCTACCGCCTGGCCCAGGCTCCGGTGCGCCTGACCTCGGCCTTCGGCACCCTGGCCGTGGCGCTGATGTACCTGGTGGCGCAGATGGTCGGCGCCGGCAAGCTGATCGAGCTGCTGTTCGGCATCAGCTACCTGTACGCGGTGATGCTGGTGGGTGCGCTGATGGTGCTGTACGTCACCTTCGGCGGCATGCTCGCCACCACCTGGGTGCAGATCATCAAGGCGGTGATGCTGCTCTGCGGCACGACCTTCATGGCATTCATGGTGCTCAGGCATTTCGGCTTCAGCACCGAGGCGATGTTCGCCAGCGCCGTGGCCGTGCACGCCAAGGGCCAGGCGATCATGGCGCCGGGCGCGCTGCTGTCCAATCCGGTGGACGCCATTTCCCTGGGGCTGGGCATGATGTTCGGCACTGCCGGCCTGCCGCATATCCTCATGCGCTTCTTCACCGTCAGCGACGCCAAGGAAGCGCGCAAGAGCGTGTTCTACGCCACCGGTTTCATCGGCTACTTCTATTTGCTGCTGATCGTCATCGGCTTCGGCGCCATCGTCATGGTCGGCACCGAGCCGTCCTACCGCGACGCCACGGGGGCGATCATCGGCGGCGGCAACATGGTCGCGGTGCACCTGGCCCAGGCGGTGGGCGGCAACCTGTTCCTCGGTTTCATCTCGGCGGTGGCCTTCGCCACCATTCTCGCCGTGGTCGCGGGCCTTGCGCTGTCCGGCGCCTCGGCGGTGTCCCACGACCTGTACGCCTGCGTGGTGCGCAAGGGCCAGGCCAGCGAGCAGGAAGAAATGCGCGTGTCGCGCCTGGCCACCCTGGGGATCGGCCTGTTCGCGGTGCTGCTGGGGCTGCTGTTCGAGTCGCAGAACATCGCCTTCCTCTCCGGCCTGGTGTTGGCGGTGGCCGCCTCGGTCAACTTCCCGGTGCTGCTGCTCTCGATGTTCTGGAAGGGCCTGACCACCCGTGGCGCCGTGGGCGGCAGCCTGGCCGGGCTGGTCTCGGCGATCGTGCTGGTGGTGCTGGGGCCGGCGGTGTGGGTCAACGTGCTGCACAACGAACGGGCGCTGTTCCCCTACAGCAACCCGGCGCTGTTCTCCATGTCGCTGGCCTTCCTCGCGGCTTGGGCCTTCTCGGTTACCGACGGCTCGGAACAAGCGCGCGAAGAGCGTGGGCGCTACCTGGCCCAGTTCATCCGCTCCATGACCGGTATCGGCGCCGCCGGTGCCAGCAAGCACTGACCTCAAGAACAATAACAATGTC
Source organism: Pseudomonas sp. FW305-96 (assembly GCF_058783825.1). Taxonomy (NCBI): domain Bacteria; kingdom Pseudomonadati; phylum Pseudomonadota; class Gammaproteobacteria; order Pseudomonadales; family Pseudomonadaceae; genus Pseudomonas; species Pseudomonas sp. FW305-96. The sequence continues at coordinate 13,095 of NZ_JBYSYW010000004.1, read as the reverse complement.
GGGTACAACAACAATGAACCGCACGCACCTCAAGTCAGCCGCCTGGCTGGCCACCCTCGCCCTGCCCTTGCCGGCCATGGCGGACTTTATCGCTGACAGTCACGCCCGCCTCGAACTGCGCAACCACTACCTCAACCGTGACTTCCGCCAGAGCAACGCCCCGCAGAGCAAGGCCGAAGAATGGGGCCAGGGCTTCACCGCCCGCTTCGAATCGGGTTTCACCGAGGGGCCGGTTGGTGTCGGGGTGGACGCCATGGGCCAACTGGGCATCAAGCTCGACTCCAGCCGCGACCGACGCAACACCGGCCTGCTGCCCTACGGGCCGAACAGCCTGGAGCCGGTGGATGACTACAGCGAGCTGGGCCTGACCGCCAAGCTGCGGGTCTCCAAGAGCACCCTGCGCCTGGGCACCCTGCAGCCGATCCTGCCGGTGGTGGTGTACAACGACACCCGCCTGCTGGCTTCGACCTTCCAGGGCGGCCTGCTGACCAGCCAGGAACTGGACGGCCTGACCTTCAACGGCGGCCGCCTGACCAAGGCCAACCTGCGCGACTCGTCCGGGCGCGATGATATCGGCTACGGCGCCGCCAGCAGCGACCACTTCGACTTCGCCGGCGGCAGCTACGCCATCACCCCGCAGGCCAGCGTCAGCTACTACTACGCCAAGCTCGAGGAGATCTACCGCCAGCAATACGTCGGTTTTCTGCATACCCAACCCTTGGCCGAGGGCGTCAGCCTGCGCAGCGACCTGCGCTACTTCGACAGCCGCGGCGACGGCGCCGAGCGCGCGGGCAAGATCGACAACCGCAACTTCAACGCCATGTTCACCCTGGGCGTGAAGGCCCACAAGTTCACCGCCACCTGGCAGCAGATGTCCGGCGACAGCGCCTTCCCGTTCCTCAACGGCGGCGACCCGTACACCGTCAACCTGGTCACCTACAACACCTTCACCCGCGCCGGGCTCGACTCCTGGCAGCTGCGCTACGACTACGACTTCGTGGCCATGGGCATCCCCGGGCTGAGTTTCATGACCCGCTACACCGACGGCCGCCACGCCGAAACCGCCACGCTCAGCAATGGCCGCGAGCGTGAACGCGACACCGACATCACCTACGTGATCCAGAGCGGCCCGCTCAAGGACGTAAGTCTGCGCTGGCGCAATGTCACCTTCCGTTCCGGCAATGGCCTGACCAATGCCGTGGACGAAAACCGCCTGATCATCGGCTACACCCTGGCGCTCTGGTAAGCGCGCCCCCTGTCTATCAGAACAGCAAGGAGAACAGCATGTCCGCCGCCCCTACCCTGCAAAGCTTCATCGCCGGCCGCTGGATCGGCCAGCACGGCGCCCAGGCCCTGCGTAGCGCCCTCGACGGTCACGTTCTGGCCTACAGCCACGAGGAACGCCCGGACTTCGCCGAGGCCGTGGACTTTGCCCGCGCCCAGGGCCTGAAGCAGCTACTGGCCATGGATTTCCAGCAGCGCGCCGCCCGCCTCAAGGCCCTGGCGCTGTACCTGGCCGAGCGCAAGGAGCAGCTCTACGCCCTGTCCCATCACAGCGGCGCCACCCGCACCGACAGCTGGATCGACATCGAAGGCGGCAACGCCACGCTGTTCGCCTATTCGAGCATGGGCCGCCGCGAGCTGCCGTCGGGCAACCTGGTGCACGAAGGTCCGGCGATCCCCCTGGGCAAGCAAGGCCATTTCGCCGGCAGCCATATCCTGGTGCCGCGTGTGGGCGTGGCCGTGCATATCAACGCCTTCAACTTCCCGATCTGGGGGATGCTGGAGAAATTCGCCCCGACCTTCCTGGCCGGCATGCCGTGCATCGTCAAGCCTGCCACGTCCACCAGCTACCTGACCGAGGCCGTGGTACGCCTGATGAACGAATCGGGCCTGTTGCCGGCCGGCAGCCTGCAACTGGTGATCGGCAGCACCGGTGACCTGCTCGAGCGCCTGCAGGGGCAGGACGTGGTGACTTTCACCGGCTCCGCCGACACCGCAGCCAAGCTGCGCGTCACCCCGAACCTGATCCGCAACTCGGTGCCCTTCACCGCCGAGGCCGACTCGCTGAACTGCGCCATCCTTGGCCCGGACGTGAGCCCTGACAGCGAGGAGTTCGAGCTGTACATCAAGGAAGTGGCGCGGGAAATGACCACCAAGGCCGGGCAGAAATGCACGGCGATCCGCCGCGCCATCGTCCCCGCCAGGCACATCGACGCGGTGGCCACTCGCCTGCGCGAACGGCTGCGCAAGGTAGTGGTGGGCGATCCTTCGGTGGAGGGCGTGCGCATGGGGGCGCTGGCCTCCCATGACCAGCAGCGTGATGTCGCCGAGCGCGTGCGCCAGTTGCTGGCCACCTGCGAGCAGTTGCTGGGCGCCAGTGACGGTTTCACCCCGGTCGGCGATGGCGTGGCCGAGGGGGCGTTCTGCGCCCCGACCCTGCTGCTGGCCCGCGACCCGCATGCCGAGGGCGGTGCCCATGATATCGAAGCGTTCGGCCCGGTCAGCACGCTGATGGCCTACGACGACCTCGACGAGGCCTTGGCCCTGGCCGCCCGCGGCAAGGGCAGCCTGGTGGCGAGCCTGGTCACCGCCGACCGCGGCGTGGCGGCCAAGGCCATCCCGGTGGCTGCGGCCTGGCACGGGCGGCTGCTGGTACTCGACAGCGAGGCGGCCAAGGAATCCACCGGGCATGGCTCACCGTTGCCACAGCTCAAGCACGGCGGCCCCGGCCGTGCCGGCGGCGGCGAGGAGCTGGGCGGCCTGCGCGCGGTCAAGCACTACCTGCAGCGAGCCGCGGTGCAAGGCTCGCCGAGCATGCTGATGGCGGTGACCGGCGAGTACGTGCGCGGGGCCGAGGTGATCGAAACCGAGGTGCACCCGTTCCGCCGCCATTTCGATGACTTGCGCATCGGCGAGTCGCTGCTGACCCACCGGCGCACAGTGACCGAGGCCGACCTGGTCAACTTCGGCTGCCTGTCGGGCGATCACTTCTACATGCACTTCGACGAGATCGCCGCCAAACAGTCGCAGTTCGGTAAACGCATCGCCCACGGCTACTTCGTGCTGTCGGCGGCCGCCGGGTTGTTCGTCAGCCCCGGCGAAGGGCCGGTGCTGGCCAACTACGGGCTGGACACGCTGCGCTTCATCACCCCGGTGGGCATCGGCGACACCATCCAGGCGCGCCTGACCTGCAAGCGCAAGATCGACCAGGGCAAGACCAGCCCTCAGGGGCAGGCGCAAGGCGTGGTGGCCTGGGATGTGGAAGTGACCAACCAGTTGGGTGAGCTGGTGGCCAGTTATGACATTCTGACCTTGGTGCTCAAGCGCTGACTGCGAGTGGGCGGCGAGATGCCTGCATGCAGTCAGATGGCAGGCATCCCGCAACCCAATCAAGGCAAAATGCCACCTCGCACATCCGCCCTACATCGCGCAACGTTTCCCTGGCGCTATAGTCGGTCCAGCGTCCCACCGCCAGCCCCCTTCCTGGCGGCGCGGGCGCCGTACCGAGAACAATGCCAAGGAAGCAACGCGATGATCCTCAAGTCCTTCCCCTTCAAGTCCCTCGTCCTGCTCAGCGCCCTTGCCGCCGTGGCCGGCTGCCAGACCGCCAGCCCCAGTGCCGACACCCTCAAGCAACGCACCGAGGTCACCTTGGGCGTGCCCGTGAGCAAGGTCAGCAACCTGCGCAGCGACTCCAACACCACCTACTTCACCGCCAGCACCAGCAAGGGCCAGTACGACTGCCAGGTGCCCAGCGGCGGCCTGGTGGCCGTGGCCGGCATGGGTATCTACACGCCATCCCCCACCTGCTGGAAAGAAGGCCAGGCGCCGGTCTTCCAGTGAGGGTCGACGGCGCCGGCCTAGGCGACCGGCGCCGCCACGCTCTCACGCAAACCGCGCAGCGCCGCACGCAGCTCCGCCGGGCGCACCGGCTTGGCCAGTACCGCGATACCCCGTGCCTGCAGGGCGCCCTGCAGCCTGTCGAGATCATGGCCCGTCATGATCAGCGCCGGCACTTCGGCGCCGCGTTGCGCGCGCAACTGGTCGATGCAGTCGATGCCGGTGGCCTGCGGGCCGAGGTCGTAGTCGGCAACGATCACATCACAGTCACTGGCCAGGCCAAAGGGCGAGCTCTCGGCCTGCACCTCGCACCCCCAGCGTTGCAGCAGGGCACTGGTGGCCTGCAGGACGTTGTGGTCATCCTCCACCAGGCACACCCGCAAACCGGTGAGCATGCCGGCCTGCACCGCCTGGTCGGCAACGGCCCGTGGCACTTGTGCCGGCACCTTGGGCAACCCTTGCAAGGTCAGCGTGGTGCCATGCCCCTGGCGCGAGCGCAGGCTGACAGTCAAACCCATCAGTTGCCCCAGGCGCTTGACGATGGCCAGCCCCAGGCCGACGCCCTCGACGTCCTTGTCACGCGCCTCGCGCACCCGATAGAACTCTTCGAACACGCGGCCCTGGTGCTCTTCGGCAATGCCCCGGCCCTGGTCGCAGACAACGATGGCCAGGCCCTCGCCGCGTGGCCGCACGCCGATCAGCAACGGGCGCCCGGCGGCATACTTGAAGCTGTTGGACAGCACGTTCTGCACCATGGTCGCGAGCATCCCCGGGTCGGCGCGTGTCCAGTGGCGGCTGGGCACCAGGCGCATCTCGACCCCGGCCCAGCGCGCCGCCTCGCTGTTCTGGCGCAACAACTCGCGCAGGAAACCATCCACGGCGAAGGTTTCCCACTTGGGCTGCACCCGGCCGTTGTCCAGGGTGTACAGGTCGAGGATCGAACGGAACAACTGCGAAACGTTGAGCAGCGAGCGATCAATGCTGTCCACCAGGCGCCGCTCCTCCTCGCCCAGCCGCGCTTCGCGCAGGCAGGCGGTGAACAGGCCGATGGAGTGGATCGGCTGGCGCAGGTCGTGACTGGCCTGGGCCAGGAAGCGCGATTTTTCGCGGGTCGCCGCCTCGGCCAGGGCTGTGGCCTTGCGCGTGCGCTCCAGCAGCAGGTGGGCATAGAACGGAATCAGGGTGCTGGTGGTCAGCAGCATCGGCAGCAGGAACGGCTGTTCCTGCCAATAGGGGGTCAGTTGCCACACCACAACCAGCGCGGCCAGGGCCAGCACGGTGGCGATGGCCAGGTAGCGCGAGCCGAAGCGCATGCCGTTGCCCAGGTTGATCCAGACCATCACTGCATACAGCGGCAGTGCGGTTTCGCCGCCAACCACCAGGCCGAAACTGGTGCCGGTGTAATCGCCCAGCATGCCGAAGATGCGCCGCGCCGGGTAGTGTCCCGGCCAACGCTTGATCGCCTGGCGCATGCCGATGGAGACCACCACGAAGCCCGCGTAGTAGAGCAGCACCGGCAGGTAGGTGGCGGGCGAGCGGCCCGGCAGGAAACCCAGCAACGCCACGTAGGTGATCGCACAAGAGGCGACGATGATGCGCAGGTTGGCCTGGTCCAGCTCGTTGTTCTTCTCGAACTTCATGGGTAACGTCCTTGTGCGCCAGTCGGCATTTGCGGCACGCTGCGTGGGAAAAAACCGCAGGTGACTGCTAAATTAGCATGTGTCGGCTGACAGGGAGTTCCACGACGTGAGTTGCCGCATCATCGTGGCGGATGACCATCCGCTGTTCAGGGAGGCCATGGTCAACACCGTACGGCGCATCCTGCCCGAGGCGCGTCTGGAGGAAGCTGGCAGCCTCGCTGACGTGCTCAGGCTGGCCGCCATGGGCGAGACGCCCGACACCCTGATCCTCGACCTGCGCTTCCCCGGCCTCACCTGCATCGGCCGCCTCGCCGAGCTGCGCCGACAATTGCAGCGCACCACGCTGATCGTTGTATCGATGGTCGACGACCCGCAGGTGATCTGCGAAGTCATGGCCGCCGGCGTCGATGGCTTCATCGGCAAGAGCGTCAGCCCCGAGGCGATCGGCGCCGCCATCCTTGCCATTCGCGACGGCGAAGTGGTGGTCGACTACGCCCCCAGCGGATTGTTGCCGCATCTCGATGCCCCCAGCGAGCTGGAACAGCTCACCCACCGCCAACAGGACGTACTGCGCCTGATCGCCCAGGGCAAGACCAACAAGGAGATCGCCCGGGCGCTGGACATCTCGCCATTCACCGTGCGCATCCATGTGTCGTCGCTGCTCAAGACCCTCAATGTGCCGACCCGCACGGCCGCCGCGGTGAAATATTCCGGAAACTGAGCGACCGCTGGTCGGCGCACAGTGGCATGCAATCGACCCTTCAAGCGCTTTGCAACCTCCCAATCCATGAGGGTGGCGATGTTCACTCCTGTGTTCGGCCTGCCCGAGCGTGGGCCGTTTTTTTCACGCTGAGGAGAGGATGACGACATGAGCACGAAACACTGGATGGGCGGTGGCGATGTGCAGAGCGACTGGCCGGAACTCGAGCCAGACCGACGCAACGATCAGGCCGACGACCCGGATGCCGACCCCGACCTGACCGAGGAAGAGAACCGTCCTGGGGTACCGGCCAGCGATCCGGAGTCAGGCACCTGAGTGTGCATGGCAGTGTGAGAGCGGGCCAGGCCCGCTCTCACACTGATGCGCACATCGACGATTGTCTACAACCATCCGCGCCGGCTCACACCCGCCAGCGCACTTCGGTGATCCCATGTCGTTCGGCCATGGGCCGGCTGACTTTCTTGATGCGCTCGCGTCCGAACTTCGGAATGATCCCCAAACCCGCGTCGCAACTCGCCCAATGCCAGGCCTCGGCATTGTCCATGTGTTCCTGGCGGATGATGAAACGCCGTGGCTGACCATGCAGCAGGTATTCGATGGTAAACAACTGGGGACTTGGCATTGACGCAGGCCCTCCTCTTCTCCATGGATGACTTTCTGACAGATCACGTTGTTCCATGAAAATTCAAAAAATGTCCGACAACAGCAAGAGAGGGCCCGCAAGGTTACGAACCGCTGGCGTTCCCGTGGCTGTTGCGGCCACCTTTGCGACCAGCCTCGGAGGCGCGGGCGCGGTCATTGGCGAAGTTGCCGCCTGAGTTGCGGCCGCCCTTCTGGCCCGCCCGGGAGGCCCTTTCACGATCGTTGGCGAAGTTGCCGGGATTGGTCTGCTTGGTGCCGCCGCGTTGTCCGGTCTGATCCTGGTCACGAGCCATGACGTTTCTCCTTTACGCTAGGTTGGACGTGCCGCGCGAAGATGCCGTGCACTCAATTACGAACAGGGGCGCAGGCCAACGGCTCATTTGGTGTGCCAAGGTTCTGACCGACGGCACTTATCCGCCAGGCCAAGCATGAAGGAGACGCCCCATGCACCACGCTTGCCTGCAACTGGCCCTCGGACACTTGCCCTGACCGGCTGCGGGGCCAGTGCCGCCACGGCTCAGGCATGGACGCTCCACTGTACGGCATCGGCCTCGATCGGCAGCTCGTCCACGGCCTGGATCATCCCGCAGGTGAGCGCTTCCTGGGGCCCCAGGATTCGCGGATAGGCCATCAGGTAGCGCGGCACATCGAGCCGCTCGCTCGCACCCTCGGTGCGCTCGGCGACGATCTGCGCATACAGGCGCAGGTCATAGTCCAGGCTCATGGCGTACTCGGCCATCCGTGCATGGTCCACCGAGCCATGCAGGGTCCAGTGGAACGGGTGGAACAGAAACTTGCTGAAGGCGCAGGCGGTGCGGTGACTGCCTGCCAGGAACAGGATGTTGCCCATCGATTCGACCGTGCCCAGGTTGTGGGTGTGCACCGGCACCGGCAGTGAACGCAGGAAGTTGTACAGGGTGAAACCGTAGCTGCATTCGCCGCCCATGGTGGCGATGTTGATCTGCAGCACCTCTGCGCCCTGCTGCAACGCCTTGGAACAGGTGTTGATGAGGTTGCCGCAGGTCGCGGAATTGATCGGGCCGGTGTAGTGGATGATGTGTCTGGCCATGCCGTCCTCCAGGGTCAGTCAGGGGTGTCCTTGGCCGGTGCATCGTTGCCCGGCGCCGCTTGGTCGTGCTCGCCCAGTTGCTGGTACTGCTTGCGCAGCGCATGCAGTTCGGCCGGCCCCATGTCCTCGAGGTCGAGCAGGGCCTTGTGCGCCCGCTGGGTGGTGCGCAGCAGTTCGTCGACCTTGATGTGCAGTTCGTCGTTGTCGCGGTTCTGGGTGTTCTGGATCAGGAACACCATGAGGAAGGTGATGATGGTGGTCGAGGTGTTGATCACCAGTTGCCAAGTGTCGTTGAAATCGAACAGCGGTCCGCTCACGCCCCATAGGATGATCAGCAGCAATGCCACGGCAAAGGTCAGTGGACGTCCGCTGCGGTTGGCCAGCCATTGGGCGAAACGATCGAATTTCATGGCTAGCGCTCCTTCAGGCCGGCTGCCGGGTTTCTCCGGGCAGGCCCTCGATGTCAGGGTCGTCCGGGAGCACCTCGGGTTCTTCGTCGTATGCCTCGGTCGGTGCTGGCGGCGCCTGCACTTCCCCCGGTTCTGTCTCGCTGTTCATCGGCGTTGCCTCCATTGGCTGCTTCCCTTTGTGGTGGAGGGCCGCATGGTAGGCAAAGTTCCGGGTTTTGCGTCACTGGCCACTCGTCATTCCTGGTGAACCCTGACGCCGCGATGCCGGTCGCTAGTCAAGAGTGCACGAACGAAAGGGAGCCCTCGTGAGCGAGATCCGCATTGGTATTTCCGGTTGGCGCTATGGCCCATGGCGCAAGGACTTCTACCCCAAGGGTCTGCGCCAGGACGATGAGCTGGCATTCGCCTCTCGGGCGGTGAACAGCATCGAGATCAATGGCTCGTTCTACGCGTTGCAGACCCCCGAGCGCTACCGCCAGTGGCGCGATGAAACACCGGAAGGCTTCGTCTTCTCGGTCAAGGCGCCGCGCTACATCACCCACGTGCGACGGCTGCGCGACATCGACGAGCCGCTGGCCAATTTCTTTGCCTCGGGGCCATTGCTGCTGGGCGACAAGCTGGGGCCGTTTCTCTGGCAGTTTCCCCCGAGCATGAAGTTCGACGCCCAGCGCTTCAGCGCTTTCCTCGACCTGCTGCCCCGCGATCGCAAGGCTGCGCGCGCCTGTGCCCGGCACGCGGCCGAACGCCTGCAGGACAATGGTGGTACTGCCATCCGTGGCAATGCGCACTTGCGCCATGCCGTGGAGATCCGCCATCCGAGCTTCCTCTGCGACACCTTCATCAACTTGCTGCGCAAGCACAAGGTCGCGCTGGTGGTTGCCGACAGCGCCGGCAAATGGCCCTGTGTCGAGGAAGTCACGGCCGATTTCGTCTACCTGCGCCTGCATGGCGATGTCGAGCTCTACAGCAGCGGCTACACCGCCAGCGCGCTGCGTCGCTGGCGCCTGCGCATCCAGGCCTGGGCCGCGGGCGGCCAGCCGGAGGATGCCCAGCGCGTCATCCGTCGTGCCCCGGTCAAGCGCGCCTCCCGGGATGTGTATTGCTACTTCGACAACGATCAGAAGGTGCATGCCCCCTACGATGCGCGTCGCCTGCTGGGCAAGCTTGGCCTGGACGGCGAACTGGTGACCGAACCTGGCGTCGAGCCGCAGGAGTCACTATGAACGGCACCCTACCCGCCCCCGACCGCATCATCGACAAGGTCGCGGCCGTGCACCGCCTGACGGTGCTGACCCTCAACGTGCACAAGGGTTTCACCCTGTTCAACCGCCGCTTCATCCTGCCGGAGCTGCGCGAGGCGGTGCGCGCCACCGGCGCCGACCTGGTGTTCCTGCAGGAAGTGCATGGCAGCCACCAACGGCATGCCGAGCGCCATCCGGCCTGGCCGCAGACCCCGCAGTACGAATTTCTTGCCGACAGCATGTGGCCGCAGTTCGCCTACGGACGTAATGCGGTCTACCCCCATGGCGACCATGGTAACGCGCTGCTGTCCAAGTTCCCGATCCGCGCCTATGACAACCATGACGTGTCGATTCACGGCAATGAAGAGCGCGGCTTGTTGCACTGCCAGCTTGAAGTGCCCGGTCATGAGCAGGTGCACGCGATCTGTGTGCACCTGGGCCTGCGCGAGGACCACCGCCAGCGTCAGGTCGACCTGCTGCTGACCTTGCTCGAGCGCCTGCCACCGGACGATCCGGTCATTGTCGCCGGTGACTTCAACGACTGGCGGCTGAAGGCCGATGCGCGGCTGTCGGTGTCGCTGGTCGAAGCCTTCGGCAGGCCGGCGCGCAGCTTTCCCGCGCGCCTGCCGCTGCTGCGCCTGGACCGCATCTACCTGCGCAATGCCCAGGCGTGCGAGGCACGGGTGTTGTCGAGGTACCCGTGGTCCCACCTTTCCGACCATGCCCCGCTGGTAGCGCAGGTGACGCTATGAAGCAGACCTGGAGCGATGGCAACCACGTCGAACTGCTGATCAATGGCGAGCAGTACTACCCGCGCGTGTTCGAGGCGATCGCCCAAGCGCGGGAGGAGATCCTCCTGGAAACGTTCATCATCTACGACGACAAGGTCGGCCAGCCGCTGCGCCTGGCGCTTATCGACGCGGCGCGGCGCGGCGTGCGGGTGGAAGTGGCGGTTGACGGCTACGGCACCGCCGACCTGCCTGACGGGTTCATTGCCTCGATGACCGAGGCCGGGGTGCGCTTCCATGCATTCGACCCGCAGCCGCGTCTGGCCGGCATGCGCACCAACCTGTTCCGGCGTCTGCACCGCAAGATCCTGGTGATCGACGGCCAGCGCGCGTTCATTGGCGGTATCAACTACAGTGCCGATCATCTCGGCGACTTCGGCCCGCAGGCCAAGCAGGACTACGCCGTGGAAGTCACAGGCCCGGTAGTGGCCCAGGTGCACGCCTCCAGCTGCCGGATGCTCGCCCCCGCGCTGGGTGACCCAAGCGCGGTCGTGCCGGGCGGTGACGTCGCAGGTTCGGCCAGCGCCGTACTGGTGGAACGCGACAACCGCCGCCATCGCACCGACATCGAGGCGTGCTACCTGCAAGTCTTCCGTGAAGCTCGGCAACGCATCGTCGTGGCCAACGCCTATTTCTTTCCCGGCTACCGCTTGCTGCGCGAGCTGCGCAATGCTGCCCGGCGCGGCGTTGCGGTGACCCTGATCCTCCAGGGGCAACCGGACATGCGTTGGGTACGCGCCCTGTCGCGGCTGCTCTACAACTACCTGTTGCGCGACAATGTGCAGATCCATGAGTACTGCCAGCGCCCGTTGCACGGCAAGGTGGCACTGGTGGACGACGAGTGGTCCACCGTAGGCTCGAGCAACCTCGACCCGCTGAGCCTGTCGTTCAACCTCGAAGCCAACCTGATGATCCGCGACCGCGCCTTCAACGATGGCCTGTACCGCCACCTGAGCGAACTGACCGCCGCGCATTGCAAGCGCGTGACCCTGGAACGCATGGTGCGTGGCTACTGGTGGCGCGCGCCGCTGATATTCCTGGGCTTTCACATCACCCGCTACTTCCCGCGTATCGCCGGCTGGTTCCCCGCGCACCGGCAGCGCCTGCAGTCGCTGCAGACGGACAGCGAAGCGCCGGCGGACTTCAACGGGGGCAAGACCTGATGGCCAAGCCACGCTGGCAGACCTGGGGCATGCGCCTGCTCACCCTGCTGTTCCTGGTGCTGATCCCGGTGCTGCTGTTCACCCTGGCACGCAACCTGGACTGGAACGAGGTGCGCCAGTCGCTGCTGGCCTATCGACCTTCCACCCTGGTCCTTGGCCTGTTGCTGGCCCTGTGCAGCTACCTGGTGTTCGCCAGCTACGACCTGCTCGCCCGCGCCTACACCGGTCACCGGTTGCCAGCCCGTCAGGTGCTGCCGGTGGCGTTTGTCTGCTACGCGTTCAATCTCAATTTCACCACCTGGGTCGGCGGCGTGGCGCTGCGCTACCGCCTGTACAGCCGGCTGGGGCTGGACACCGCGACCATCACCCGCATCCTCACCCTGGGTCTGTTGACCAACTGGATGGGCTATTTGCTGCTGGCCGGCACGGTGTTCGCCCTGGGCCTGGTGAAGTTGCCGGCAAGCTGGGCGGTGGGGGCCGGCGGCTTGCGCCTGATCGGTGTGCTGATGGTGGCGGTCGCGGCGAGCTACCTGCTCGCCTGTGCTTTTGCCAAGCGACGCACATGGCATCTGCGCGGGCATGAAGTGACCCTGCCGAGCCTGCGCCTGGCGTTGTGCCAAGTGGCGCTGGGCGCGAGCAACTGGGCGTTGATGGCGGCGCTGATCCACCTGCTGCTGCCGCCGGCGCTGTTCTATCCCTCGGTACTGGGGGTGTTGCTGATCAGTTGCGTGGCAGGGGTAGTGGCGCATATTCCTGCCGGGCTGGGGGTGCTGGAGGCGGTGTTCCTTGCCCTGCTGCACGGACAGTTGGGCCAGGGCACGCTGGTGGCCGCATTGCTGGGGTATCGGACGCTGTATTACCTGATCCCGCTGTTGCTGGCGGTGATTACCTACCTGATCCTGGAGAAGCGCGCCAAGGCCCTGCGCCGACAGGCCGGGCCAGCCCTGGACAAGCGCTGAGGGCCCCACGGGCCCGGGAGGTTCGTCATGCGGTTCATTGTGTGTGTGGCATTGCTGGGCTGCCTGCTCAGCGGGCAGGTGCTGGCCGAGGGCTGCGACGTGGTCACCCGCTCGTCCAGCGAGGCGGTCAAGCCGGTGCAGCAGCATACCTGCTACAGCTACGGCAACATGCCGGCTGAAGCGATCGCCTGGTCGTGCAGCAACGAGAGCAAGGAGATGCTCAACAGCCAGAAACGCAAGGTCGAGCGTTGCGCTGATGGCAGCGTGGGCAGCTGCATCGCCCCGCTGACCCAGGAAACCCTGGCCAATCCTGATGCCGCAGGGCGCGGCGAGCCCTCGACCCGGCCGGCTGTGCCCAAGGATGCGCGGATTATCACCTACTACTACGACACCCCAAGCCTGGGGCAGGCGCGCAGTGATTGCGAACGCAGCAATGGGATCTGGCAGACCCATTGACGCGAACGCGTGGGCCGTTGCCGTTGCCGTTGCCGTTGCCGATCAGAAGTCTACCCCGAAGCCCACTAGCGACAGCTGCGCCAGTGCAGGCGCCGCCCGTAACTTCGCGACTTCAGGAGGCCGAACGCAGGTCTTGCGGAGGGAGGTGACGGGCATGGATGCC